>JAITDM010000187.1 GCA_031282535.1 Oscillospiraceae bacterium | reverse complement strand
CACCGTCCGCATGCCCAGCTCCCTGAACTGTTTGATGAGAGAGATCGCCTTAAAGCCGCCGCCCACAAAGATGGCGGCCCTCTTCCCCGCCAGCCGGGGGCGATACTGCGCGACGACGGGCAGCGTCAAACTGGTCTGCCGCCCGACAAACTCTTTTGTTCTCTCGATGATGTCCCGCACCCCCAAGGTCTCCGCCGTCCGCAGCAGGGAATCCGCCGTGTCCTGCAAGCCGAAAAAGCTGACTTGGAGGTACGGGATGTTCAGCTCCTCCGCCATGCGGCCGGCCAGGTAGACGGACGAGCCGGCGCACTGCACCAGATTCAGCGCGGCGGAGGGCGCCCGGAGCAGCCTCTCATAGTCGGAATCCCCCGTGATGGTGGCGACCACCGGAATGCCCACGGTCTCCAGGTACTGTTTGATGATCCACATCTCCCCCGCCAGGTTGTAATCTCCCAAAATGTTGACGCCGAACTGCCGGGGCCTGTCTCTGTGGGGCAAAATCAACGTCATGATGGCGTCGCAGGCCAGTTTGTACCCCTGGGACTTTGTGCCCGAAAAGCCCGGCGCTTTCACCGCGATGCAGCGGACGCCGTGCGTCTGCTCCGCCCGGCGGCAGACGGCCTCCACATCGTCGCCGATGACGCCCACGAGGCAGGTGGCGTATACAAAGATCAGCTTGGGCGCGGGCCTCACCTTTTCCATCAGTTCGTCGATGGCGGCGGTCAGCTTCCCGGCGCCGCCAAAAATCACGTCGGTCTCTTGCAGGTCCGTGGAAAAACTGTTGCGGTAAAGATCCGATCCGCTGGTGAGACTGCCCCGGATGTCCCATGTGTACGCGGCGCAGCCGATGGGGCCGTGTACGATGTGGCAGGCGTCGGTGATGGGATTCAGCACCACCCGGGCGCCGCAATACACGCAGGCGCGCTGGCTCACGCTGCCCGAAACACTGTCTTTCTCACAGGCCAGCCCCCCGCCGTCCCCCGGCGAAACGGAGATGGAGTGCCTGCGCTGCGCCAAAATGGCACTTTGGGCCCGCATACCCTCGCCTCACTTCCCACAGGATATCACTTCACATCACGATTTCAAGATCCTCGTCGGCCGCGTCACGGTCGCGCCGGTCCATCAGCGCGTCGGTGATTTTCTCCGCCATGCGGATGCCCCCCACGTACCCCACCACCGGCAGCAGCGTCCCACCGTAGCGGTCGAGTACCGGGAACCCGACCCGCACGAAGGGGATGTCCTCCGCCTTGGCAATCTGTTTTCCGTAGGTGGAGCCGATGAGCAGGTCCACCGGCTCGTTTTTGATCCACTGGTGCAGCTCAAACAGATCCGCGTTGGCCTTGGCCCTGCAGCCGGTCACGTGATACGCGTCAAACAGCGCGTTCACTTTGACGCCGAACTCCTCCCTGGGCGTGCCGGTGATCACATATTTTGGGACGAGGCCCATCTCCAGGCAGAGCGACGTCATGCCGATGACAATGTCCGGATCGCCGAAAATGGCCGCGGTCTTTCCGCTCGTGTAGGCGTGGGCGTCGAGCATCAGGTCCACCAGCTGGCCTCTCTGCTCCTCCAATGCGCGGGGCACCTCCCGTTTGGTGCACTGCCGGAGCGCCAAGATATAGCGGTCGGTGAAAGCGACCCCCACCGGCGTGGGCAGGAGCACCTCCGGCACATGCCATTTCTTTGTCAGCAGCTGGGCGGGGGGCGCGGAGGTGATTTCGCCCAGCGCGATCAGCTGAGAACATCCGCCCAGCGCCCGGATCTCCGGCAGTGTGGTGCCCCCGTCGGGATACAGCTCATATTTCCCGGTCATCGGCGCGTCCAGCACGCCGCTGTGGTCCGGAAAGCAGATGCATTCCGCGCCCATCAGTCCGGCGATGCGCTTGATCTCCCGCACGTCGCCGGGGTTCACCCAGCCGGGAAAGAGGGCGGTTTTGCCCGCCGCGCTCCCGTCGGCCGGGTCAATGAGATAGTCCATGAAGCCCATCATCATGTTGGAAAATCCGTTGATGTGGGAGCCCACATAGCTGGGGGTGTTGCAGTGAACGACCTGCTTGCCTTCGGGGATCTCCATGTCCATGATATAGGACTTCACATCGTCGCCGATGGTCTCCGAGAGGCAGGTGGTGTGGATGGCAATGATGTCCGGGGCGTAGATGTCAAAGACGTTTTTCACCGCCGTGCTCACGTTGCTGCGCCCGCCGAACACCGACGCCCCCTCGGTAAACGAGCTGGAGGAGGCGATGGCGGGCTCCTTGAAATGGCGGGAAAGCACGGTGCGGTGGTAAGAACAGCAGCCCTGGGACCCATGGCTGTGCGGCATACAGCTGCGCACCCCCAGGGCGCAGTACATGGCGCCCACCGGCTGGCAGGTTTTACAGGGGTTGATCCTAAGCGCCTTGCGCTCCGCCACTTTGACCGGCGTCATATCGAGCATGTCATTCCCCTCCGATCGTGCCCACCAGCATGGGTGCGGACTTCCAGGGCGGGACCACCAGGCCCCACGCGTTGGTGTACAGCGTCATGGTCACATCCCGTCCGAAATTCACCGCGCCGTTGAAGCCGGCGTAGGGTCCGGAATAGTCGTAGGAATGAATCTGCCGGGAGGTGAAACCCGCTTTTTGAATGGAATATTTGTCCTTGATGCCCGAAAAGAACATGTCGGGTTTTACGGATTTGAGCAGCGCGTCCGTCTCAAAATGGTTGTAATCATCCACCACCACGTCGCCGGCGGACATGTCCGGCATCATGCCCTCGTAGTTGTCGAGTTCGATGTGTTCTTTGAGCCCGCACAGTTCCTCCGGCGAATAGCGCTCCCGGTAGTGCGTCTCATCCGGCTGCACCGCAATGGTTTCAATGTTTTTGTTGTCCGCGTCCTCCTTGATGGAGGGGATGATGTCCCGCCCCTCGTAGTCGTCCCGGTGGGCGAATTCATAGCCGGCCACGACGGTCCGCACGCCAAAATCCCGGAGCAGCGCCTGGTAGTGATGGGAACGGGAACCCCCGGAGAAGATGCCCGCCACCTTGCCCGTCAGCTTGGACCGATAGTATTCGATGTCCCCGGAGATGGCGGCCAGTTCGTCCGCGACGACCGCCTCCACCCGGGCCTTCAGCGCCTCGTCCCCGAAGTACGCGGCCATCTCCCGCAGGGACTGGCAGGTGGCGCCCACCCCGACAAAATTGACCTTCAGCCAGTCGATGCCGTACTTTGTCTTCATCATTTCGGCGATGTAGTTGATGGACCGATGGCACATCACCAGGTTCAAATGCGCCAGGTGGGCGTTTTGGATGGCCTCCACCGAACCGTCCCCGGTGAAGATGGAGATCACCTCGACGCCGCAGCGTTTGAGGATGCGTTCCTCCTCCCATCCGTCCCCGCCGATGTTGTATTCGCCCAAAATGTTCACCGAATACTTGGTTTTGGGCGCCGTGTCGCCGGTCCCGATGACATAGCGCATCAGCCCGTTGTTGGCGATGTGGTGCCCGGCCGACTGGGACACCCCCTTGTATCCCTCACAGGAGTACCCGATGGCCTTGATGCCGTACTTCGCCTCGGCGCGCCGCGCCACCGCCTGCACGTCGTCGCCGATCAGGCCGATGGGGCACGTGGAACAGATCATGATGCACGAGGGGGCGAAGATCTCCACCGCTTCGGCGACGGCCAGCTCCAGCTTCTTCTCCCCGCCAAACACAATGTCCGGCTCCTGCATGTCGGTGGAAAAGCAATAGGGTACAAAATTTTTGCCGCCCTCTTCCGCCGGCTTCGCTTTGTTGCGGCGCGTGCCCCAACTGTAAAAACCGCAGCCGATGGGTCCGTGGGTGATGACGCAGACATCCTTGAGCGGCCCCACCACCACGCCCTTGCAGCCGGCGTAGCAACAGCCGCGCGCGGTCATCACGCCGGGAATGGCGCGGGTGTTGGCGGCGATGGATGGGTGCTCTCCCTCCTCTATCTGCACCAGATGTTCCTTGCGGTTTTTATAAACCCGCGCGGCATAGCGCTCCAACACTTTTTCCCGTTTGTCCACTTGGCCGACTCCTCCTAACGTGGGTTGCACCGTGCAGCCCACAGCCCAAATTCTTGTTTTTTGTCGCCGCTTTGCGGCGGCAAGGTGCTAATACGCCTCCGTCGTGGGTTCTCCGGAGCGAATCGTGTAGGCCTCACAGATGGGCAGGATGAAGATTTTCCCGTCGCCCGGGTTCCCGGTCTGATTGGCCTCTATGATGAGATCCGCCGCCTTCTTCACCTCGTCGTCCTGTACAATCAGCGTGAAAAAACGTTTGGCAATCAGCCGGGTGGATTCGGTGATCGCCTCGCCCAGCGCGTTCACGGGCAGGTCTCCCTCGCGGATGAGCGCCTGAAACAGATCGCTCGAAATGCTCTTGCGGCCCCGCCCCAAACATTTGCGGCAGGTGAAGGCGGGGAACCCGCCGTTTGCCAGCGCCGTCTTGGTGTCGTTCACTTTGTTGGCGCGGATAAAACACATGATCTCCTTCATTTCGCCTCACCTCACAGCCCTTCCTGGCCGGTGCTGATGGTGTACGCGGATTCAACCGGCGAGATGAAGATGCGCCCGTCGCCAAAGCTCCCGCCCCCGGTGCGCGCCGTGCGGATGATGATCTGCACGATGTCGTTCTTGTCGGCGTCGTTGATCACCACCATGATCATCTCTTTGGGGATCTCGTCGTAGTGCACTTCCCCCACGGTGATGCCCTTTTGCTTGCCCCGGCCGTACACGTCCATCTTGGTGGCGGCGGGAAAACCGGCGGCGGACAGTTCCGACAGCAGCAGCCCGACTTTTTCGGGGCGGACAATCGCCCGAACCAACAACATAGAAACCCCTCCTCAATCCAAAATGCCGTGTTCCATCAAGATGGCCTCCAACCGGTCGATGGCCATGGGCTGTGGAACGACAAACATGTCATTTCCGTCGATTTTGCGGGCCAACGTCCGGTACTCGTCGGCCTGGGGTTCGTCCGGGCTGAAATCGATGACGGTCTTCTTGTTGATCTCGGCCTTCTGCACCGCGTTGTCGCGGGGGATAAAATGAATCATCTGCGTGCCCAGCTCCCGGGCCACGGCGGACACCAGGTCGGCCTCGCCGTCCACCTTGCGGGAATTGCAGATCAGACCCCCGAGCCGCACGCCGCCGGTGTTCGCGTACTTGGAGATCCCCTTGGAGATGTTGTTGGCGGCGTAGAGCGCCATCATCTCGCCGGAGCAGACGATGTAGATCTCCCGGGCCTTGCCCTCACGAATCGGCATGGCAAACCCGCCGCAGACGACGTCGCCCAGGACGTCATAGAACACATAGTCGAGGTCTTCCTCGTAGGCGCCCAGCTGTTCCAGCAGGCCGATGGAGGTGATGATCCCGCGCCCCGCACAGCCCACGCCCGGTTCCGGGCCGCCGGATTCCACGCCCTTGATGCCGGCGTATCCCACTTTCAGGACTGTCTCCAGTTCGATGTCGTCCCCCTCTTCGCGCAGGGTGTCCAGCACTGTTTTTTGCGCCAACCCGCCCAGCACCAGGCGGGTGGAATCGGCCTTGGGGTCGCACCCCACAATCATGATCTTCTTGCCCATCTCGCCCAACCCGGCCGTCAGATTCTGGGTTGTTGTGGATTTCCCGATCCCGCCTTTGCCGTAAATGGCGACCTGTCTCACAAACATGACCTCCTTTGTCGCTTGCGTCCCAATAAAAAAGCAGTCCTCTCGCCGGAGGACCACCCCTTTGTGGGCTGCGCAAATCGTCGATGTGTTTCTGGTTTGTCCCATTGTACCCGCTCGGTCCGCCAAATGCAATACATGCAATCGTAGAAAGAACCGGTGGGGCCGGCAAATGAAATAAACACTATCCACAAACTTTCGAATATCAGCGTTGTCCACAAACAAAATGCTTGCTTTTTGTACACAGTGGCGGTAAAATGCAGGCAAGCATGCCCGTTCACGGCGGCGAGCCCCCGGGCTGTGCCCTCAGGAGCGCCTGAGAGAGATATGAATATTCCTCATAAATATCCACGAAAGGGGGTCGGGGGCCAAACCAAAGACGCTTTTGCCTCTGAAGAGCGCCATGAAAAACTTTACTGTTTTGGGCGACGGCTACCTGCAAACGCCGTACGGCATATTTGGCGGCGTCTCCTCCCATGTTTGCCGCGCGACCGGGGAACTGGAGGGTCTCTCCCTCTCGGCGCGCAACGTGCTGCTCACGCACGCCGGGGAACTGACGCCTTTCTTCACGGAAACCCCGCGGCGCAAACGCAAGTACGCGGTGGCGTACCACAAAAACGGCATGGTCAAATCGGTGTCATTGGAGGCACAGCAGGAGGTCGTCACCCCCATCGGCGGTTTGCCCGCCGAGCTCGTCACCTTTTACGACACCGGCGAACTCTGTCGGGTGTTCCCGTTGGACGGCAAACTCAGCGGTTTTTGGCGCGAAGAGGACGAACGGAGTTTGCAGACCCCCCTGTCCTTCGACTTGGGCTTCGTCTCCTTCACCGCCGCCGTCGGGTGTCTCTGTTTTTACAAGAGCGGCCGCATCCGCAGCGTGACGCTTTTCCCCGGCGAGACCGTCGCCGTACAAACCGCGTACGGCGCCATCCCCACCCAGGTGGGCTTCTCCCTGTACGAGGACGGCGCGCTGGCATCCCTCGAACCCGCCGTCCCGGTCCCCCTGCCCACGCCCCTGGGGACGCTGACGGCCTTTCAACCGAACGCGGCGGGCGTCTCCGCGGACGCCAATTCGTTGACCTTCACACCGGACGGGCAGATCCGGCGTCTGTCGACCGTCTGCGAGACCATTGTGGTCTCCCGCCCGGACGGAACCGCCGAATGGATCTCCCCCCGGGACATCCTCAATCCGCTCGACGGCGAGACATACGTGACGCAGGCCATAAGCATCCAATTTTTACCAAATCAGACGGTGTCCTTTGACGACAGCGCGCCGCTTTCTCCGGGCGACTGTTCTTTCACCGTGATCCCCTACAGGCCGTCCGGCGTGTCCGGCTGTTCCCCCGTCGCCTGCGCCTCCTGCCAGCTGGGCTGCGGCGCGATGCCCGGGGCCGCGGTTCCTTGACAGCCCTTCTGAAATGTGATATAAAGTGCCTATGAAGCTGGATATAAAAGCATTGTCGTCCCCCGCCGGCGCGCTGTTTCTCCTCGGATTGTCCGTCCTGCTGACAGCCTGTACCGCCCCCGCGGCGCCCGCTCCGGAGGCCTCGCCGGAGGCGTCTGGCCAGGTGCTCTTTACCGACGCGCTGGGGCAGTCCGTGGCGGTCTCGGACCCCGCGCGGGTGGTCGTCTGCACGGGCAGCCTCGCCGAGATCTGGCGCCTGGCGGGCGGCGATCTGCTCGGCGCCACGAGCGACGCCTTTGAAGACGGTTTCGCCGACCCGGACCAGACGGCGGACGTCGGCGGCCTGCACGATCCAAACCCGGAGCGGATTTTGTCGCTGCGGCCGGCGCTCGTGATCCTCTCGGCCGACATCGCCAAGCAGACGGCGCTCAAAGAACCGCTGGCCGCCGCCCGCGTGCCGACCGCGTATTTCTCCGTCGAGACCTTTGCGGATTACCTCGCCATGCTGGGCATCTGCACCGACATCACGGGCCGGGACGATCTGTACGCGCAAAACGGAACCGCCGTCGCGGCGGACGTCGCGGCCGTTTTGGAACGGACAAAGGGCAAGCCCGCCCCCACGGTGCTGCTGATCCGCGCGGGCGCGGGCAAGGTCACGGCGCGGGGCAGCGACACCATGGCGGGGTCCATGCTCAAAGAGATGGGCTGCGTGAACATCGCGGACAGCGCCGGCAGCCTGCTCTCCGATTTGAGCCTGGAAGTGATCATACAGGAGGACCCCGACTACATATTGGCCGTCGCGATGGGCGACGAAACCGGGAACAAACAACTGCTGGACGCGCTCTTTCAAAGCAACCCGGCCTGGCGCCATCTGGCGGCCTTTGAAAACAACCGCTATGTCCTCCTGCCAAAGGACTTATTCCACCAAAAACCAAACAACCGGTGGGCGGAGAGCTATGAATGCCTGTGGGACATCCTGTATGGGGCGTAACCGAAACCGCGTCGTGCCGCTTGTCTGCGCCGCGGGCCTGCTCGTGTCCGCCGCGCTGGCGCTGCGCCTCGGCGCCGTCCGTCTCTCGTTTCCCGACATCGTAAGCGGCCTGTTGGGCGGCCGGGACGACGCCGCCGGTCAGATCCTGCGCTACGTCCGCCTGCCCCGCCTGCTGGCGGCGGTGCTGGCGGGCGCGGGGCTTTCGGTCTCCGGCGTGATCATTCAAACCGTCCTGGCCAACCCCCTGGCGAGCCCGGGGATCATCGGCGTGAACGCGGGGGCGGGGCTGTTCGCGGCGGCGGCCATGACGCTGCTGCCCGGGTCCCTCTGGGCCGTGCCCGCCTCGGCGTTTCTCGGGGCCTTTTTGACCGTTTTGCTGGTCTACGAAACAGCCCGAAAAGCGGGCGCTTCGCGCATGACGCTCATCCTCTCCGGCGTGGCGGTCTCCAGCCTGATGACGGCGGGGATCAACACGCTGGTCAAGTTGTATCCAGATATCCTGGCTGACATGCGGGATTTTCAAAGCGGGGGCTTCACAGGCGTGACGGCCCCGCTTTTGCTGCCGGCCGGCCTCGTGATTTTGCTCGCGCTCGGCCTGGCGCTGTTTTTCGGCGGGGAACTCTCCGTCCTGGCGCTGGGCGAACACACGGCGCAGGGTCTGGGGCTCCCCGTGCGGGCGTTTCGTCTTTTGTTTCTCGCGGCGGCGGCGGCCCTGGCGGGCGCCGCCGTCAGTTTCGCGGGGCTTTTGGGGTTCATCGGCCTGGTGGTGCCGCACATCGCCCGCCTGCTCCTGCGGGACGGCGGCCCGCGCACGCTGATCGGCGTGTCCGCGATGATGGGCGCCGCCTTCCTGCTCCTGTGCGACACGGCCGCCAGGACGGCGTTTGCGCCAAACGAACTGCCCGTGGGGATTTTGACGGCGTACTTTGGCGTTCCGTTCTTCCTGTGGCTGCTTTTCAAAGGCAGGAGGCGGCGCGGTGATTGAACTCAAAAACCTCTCGGGCGGCTACCGCCGGGCCGACGTCGTCCGGGACATCTCCCTCCGCCTGCGCGGCGGACGGATCACGGCGGTCGTCGGGGAAAACGGCTGCGGAAAAAGCACGCTCTTTAAACTCGTCTGCGGGCAACTTCCGCCCTCGGGCGGGGCCGTCCTTTGGCGCGGCCGGCCCCTGGGCGGCTTCACGCGGACCGAAATCGCGCAGCGGATCTCCTACCTGCCCCAGAGCCGGGCGGTTCCCGACATTTCGGTCGGGGCGCTCGTTCTGCACGGGCGCTTCCCGTGGCTCGGCTACCCGCGGGTGTACCGGGCCGGGGACAAAGCGGCCGCCGAGGCGGCGATGCGGCAGACGGAGATCTGGCACAAACGCCACGCGCTCCTGGCCTCCCTGTCGGGGGGCGAGCGGCAAAAGGCCTACATCGCCATGACGCTGGCGCAAAATACGGACTGTATTTTGCTCGACGAGCCGACGACGCACCTCGACGCCGCGCACCAGCTCGCGTGTATCGAGCTGCTGCATCTGCTGAAAGACAAGGGCAAAGCCGTCGCGGTGGTGCTCCACGACATCAACATGGCCCTGGCGTGCGCGGACGAGATGGCCGTGATCAAGGCGGGGCGTCTGCTGGCGGCCGGCCCGCCGGAGCAGGTCCTGGCCGCAGGCGCGCTCGAGGAGGCCTTCGGCGTGCGCGTCAGCCGGGCGGAGCAAATTGTGTTTTCAAGACGTCTATGAACATCTCCCGCACGGCGGGGTAGTCCAGCAGGCCCTTTGCCACCGCCTCCACGCCGACCCCCAGCGCCGCCAGCCGGGCGCGCACGCTGCCGGGCGCGCCGCTCAAAATGTCCGCGCCGGCGTGCCGGCCCAGGCCCATCGTCAGCGGCGCGAGGCGGAGCGCGTCGATTTTGTGATCGATGATCCACCTCCGGGCCGCGGCCCAACCGGGCGCGCCGTCGAGCACGCTGACGCACGTACGCCCCCCGCTCCTCTGATGCAGCACCGCCTGCAGGGCCGTGTACATCCACGCGCAGCGGGCGCCGGTGCCGTGGCCGACAAACAGCGTGCGCCGGTTCTCACAGGTCTCCGCCAGTACGCCGCCGAGCCGCCCGACGGCGCTTTCGTTGCGCAGCAGCGGCTTTCCCAGCCCGATCCTGCCTACATGCCGCTTCGTCTCTTGGCGCAGCGCCTCATATTTGACGCCGGGCAGCAAATAGACGGGCTGCACAAACGGGGTCCCGGCGCCGAGCGCCTCCGGCGCCTCGGACAGAGATCTCGCCGTGACGACAGCGGCGCCCGGAAAACAGGCGGCGGTCTCCGCGGCGAGCACGGACAGATCCCCGAAACCAATCAGGATGATCCCCGTATAAATTGACATTTTATGGAAGTTCACCCCCCGCTCCGCCCTGTTTCCCCCACCGGACACACAACCGCGCCGCTTCACGCGGCGCGGTTGTGTGTCCGGACGCACCCTAAGCGCCCAGCGCCCGGTGCAGCGTGACCGCCGCTTCGGCGCGGGTGGTGTTGCTCAGCGGACTCAGACCGGACCCCGTGCCCTTGATGATCCCGCTCTTCACCAACGCCGCGGCGGACGGGCGCGCGTACTCCGAGATCCGCGCCTGGTCGGCAAAGCCGGCCAGGTCGGACGCCGCGCCTTCCGGCAGCGGCTCGCCGACGGTCCGAAGGACACGGTCCATCAGCACCATCATGTCCTGCCTCGTGATCAGATCCCTGGGCCGGAAGTTTTGGCCGTGCCCCCTGGCGATGTCCAGCGCCTTGGCGACGGCGATGGCCTCGTAGTAGTAACTGTCCTCCGGCACGTCGGCAAAATTGTCCCCGACGTCCGCGGTCAGCGCGTAGGCGCGCACCAGCATCAGCGTGAAGTCGCCGCGGGTGATGTTCGCCGCGGGGGTGAACACGCGCGGGGCGGTCCCCTTGACCACGCCGGCCTCATACAGGGCGTCGATCTCGCTCACCGCCCACGGCCAATGCTCGTCCACGTCGTCGAAGTATTTCGATCTCACGGCGGCGTCCGCCAACGGCGTCTCGCCGTCCGCCACGATCTGCGCGCCGTCCCCGGCGGCGGGCGGCGCGGCGGATCCTCCGCCGGCAGGCGGCGCAGAGGATCCCCCGCCGCCATCATCCCCACCGCTGCCGCCGGCCCGGCTGACCGCGAGGGTCAGCAGCGGGGACGGTTTTTGCGCGCCCACGGGATTGCCTGTGCCGTCAATCCGCACCACCTGCGCGCTGGTCAAAACGATGGTGTGGCTGCCGCCGCCCGTGTAGGTGAACCGTAGCGTGCCGACCTTGAGCCGGCCCCGGAAGGCGTTGGTATTGGCGTAGAACCCGAAATAATGTACTTTGTCCTTCGTCACGAAGGGACTGGCGGCCGCGCCGCCGACATCCTCGCCCAGCACAAACCCGTCGAACGAGAGCGCGGTCTCATCGCTCAGCGTGAGCCCGAACTCCGCGCCGGAGTAGGCTTCGCTCTCGTCCAGATACAGCTCGTACGTGAAACTGGTCTGCCCCGTGGGTACGGCGACGGACACCGTGTCCGCCGCGCCGGCCGCCGGGGCGGCGGATACCGCCAGCCACAGCGCGAGCGCGCACATCGGCAGTTGACGCCTTGTCATCTTGCGCAGCATGTTGCATTCCTCCCTGTTGTGGTCTGGCGGTCGTCAGAGGCGGCGCGGCCTGGTCCCGGCGGTCTCTTACCGGGTGTAGTTCACAAAGACCGCCAGGATGTCCACGAGATCCACAACGCCGTCTCCGTTGATGTCCGCCTGCTTCGGCTTGTAGCCGTAGCGGTCCGTCACATCCCAGTCGCTGTCCGTGTCCTCCGCGCGGTAGTACGACAGCACGAGGTTGAGATCCCTCTGGTCCACCGTGTCGTCGCGGTTGATGTCCCAGATCTGGTATAATTTGGCAATTTCGTGCACTGCTTCGTCGGGGTCCAGCACGCTGTCCACGAGGTCAGAGTTGCCGAATTCGCCGACGCTGACCTTTGTGAGCGTCAGCGAGGCCTCGCCGATCGCCCCGGCGACCCTGCCGAGTTTGAGGATGTCCTTGCCCTCCGCGGAGGTAAAGCCGTTTCTGTCGGGGTAGATCAGCGTGATCTCACCCTGCCAAAGATCATCCCCCAGCGGGGTCCAGTCCACAACCCCGTCGCCGCTGCGTGCCGGCAGCGCGCTGAAACCGTTCAGTGTCTCGACGGCCGTGGCGTCCAGTGTCAGATCGGCGGCGTCCAGCACAAAGGAAAGGGCCACGCTGAGCACCTGGCGGGCGCCCTGCAGGGAGACGGTGAATTCCACCGCGTCGCCGATGTGGCTGGGCGCGTTCGTCCTGACGCCGGCCACGGTGTTCGCCGCGCGCGCCGACACCGCGTTGCTGATGGTCGTGTTGCCCGCGAAGTCGGTCACGACGACGCGGAAGGTGCGCAGGTCGGACGCCGTCAGACCTTCCACCGTGGCGGAGGCGCCGGCGGCGTAATCCTCCCACTCGTTTTGGTCGTTTTTGACCTGCCACTGATAGCCCGCCACGCCGCTGTGTTCGTCGGAGGCCAGCGCGGTCAGCACGGCGGCGCCGGCGCCGGAAGCCACCGCCGAGACGCTCTGCACCACCGGCGCGGTCAGGTCCACATAATAGGGCCCGTACGTGCCCTGGTGGGTCTGCCCCTCGGAGTTCTCCACATACCAGTGGAGGTAGTTTTCGCCCTCGGCCGCGATCGGGACCGCGCCGTCCAGGCTGCGCCACGCGGTGTCGCCCGCGCTGTAGGCCGGCTCCTGCTGGTCGGCATTCAGCTTAAACAGCTGCTTCGCGACCGTCGCGGTCGACCCAGTCACGTCGGACGCCGAGACGTCCAGCGCCACGCTGTACGGCGCGCTGCTCCACCCGCGGCGCGTGACGTCTGCGGCGGCGTTGGGCCGCGGCTGGTCCACGATGCCCGCCGCGCCGAGGTAGATGGACTGCGCGATGAGCGGCCAGTACAGCCGGGTGTTGATGCGGAAGAAGGTGTCTGTGTTGATCAGCGTGATGGGCACGTCCTTGTTCTCGCCCGCCAGGCCGTAGATGGCGGTGACCTTCCCGTCCAGCAGGGCGTGGTTGTACCCGCTCTCCGTGTTGGTGGCGTTTCTCCACCAGCCGCCGATGAAGTTGTCCTCCCCTTCCTGTATCGTGATCAGTTTTTTGGTCCCGTCTGGCAGCGTCCCGAAGAAGGCGCCCGAGTTCAGGTAGACGGCCTTTTGGTCCGCAAAGGCGGAGGAAATCGGGCTGGTGGGCAGGATGTCCGCTTTAAATGTCGCCTCGGCGCTGCTGGGGCTGCTGCTGCGGGCGCCCAGCACAAAATTGGGCAGGTTCGCGGCGGAGGTCACGCCGTTCGCCCGGAGGCCGATGTAGGGGATGCCTTTGCTGATGGCGTTCGCGTTCAGCGTCGAGCTCACGTTGACGTTGTAGTCGAGCACCACGTTGTAATCCGGGATCACGGTCGCATTCAGCGCCGTGGTGAGGGAGTAGGCCGCCCCGTCAAACTCCAGCTCGGGGAGCAGCAGCTTGAAGGGCGTCACGTTGCTGCCCTGCGGATAGGAATAGGTGAGCGGAGATCCGATCGCCGCGATGATCGGTTTGACCGCCGGCTTGGAGACGTCGGCGAGCCCGGCCGCCCCCTTCTCAAAGCTGACTGTCACGGCGGTCAGCCCCTTTTGCACCTCGG
>JAITDM010000234.1 GCA_031282535.1 Oscillospiraceae bacterium | reverse complement strand
GGAGGAGTTTGAGGCCCTCTACAAGGAACTCGCGGCGACATATCCAGACACCGTCAAATTGTATTCCATCGGCCACACCTGGGAGGAGCGCCCGCTGTGGTGCCTGGAGATCTCGGCGGACGTGCGTTCCCCGCAGACCGCCGGCAAGACGCCCATCTCGCTCATCGGCAACATCCACGGCGGTGAGCAGGAGAGCGGCGAGAGCGTGGCCTACACGGCCTGGTGGCTGCCCTCCGCCTATGCGGCCGGCGACCGGGAGGCCAAGCGGGTCATGGAGGGGTATGTCACCTATGTCATCCCCGTCATGAATCCGGACGGCTACGCCAATTCGTTCCACCGCGGCACCCGTCAGAACATGCGGCCCACGGACAAAAACGGCGTCGGCGGGCCCTACAGCGATTCCTATGTGGACTTAAACGGCGACGGTAAGATCGGCCAGATGTACCTGGGCGGTACGGCCGACACGCCGCCGGCCAGCCGGCCGAGTTCCAACCTGCTGGGCTATGAGAGCCGCGACAGCGACGGAAACGGCATATTCGGCGACGACCTGAAGGGCAGCAACATCGACATGAATCGGTCCTTCGACTATCTGTGGAACTTCTACCGGCCCTACGAGACGCCCTCGAAGGGCGCGAACGCCTGGTCCTCGGCGGGGCCCGACGCGGCCACCGAGCCGGAGGTGCGGGCGATTCAAAACTTCCTCACCGCGCATCCGCCCGCCGCGCTGATCTCGGCCCACACGGGCATCCAGTGTGTGCTGTACCCGTGGTGCTACGCGCCGAACGACGAGGCGACGAACATGCCCGCGGAGGACATCGCCTTCTTCGAGACGGCCGGGGAGGCCATGCGGGCGGCCTATGAGAAGACGGTACAGACCGTGCGGCCCAACGTCCGGTTCTACGTCAAGCAGTCCTACTACGACTACCCGACCTCCGCGGAGCTGATCGACTGGGCCTATGGGCGTCTGGGCACCCACGCCTACACCGTGGAGGTGTACAGCGCCGGGACCCCCACGACGAACCCCGCCAACGACAGCCACTACCGCTGGGACGACGCGGCCTGGAGCAGCAGCTTCCAGGATAAATGGGATTATCTGGGAACCATAACGGATGGGCAGCGCACTGCGGTGCGCTATGAGGACGTCTGGATCTACACGTCGGCCGCCCAGCAGCGTCTGGGCGAGGCGCCGCCGGATCAGCAGATCCTGACCGAGGGCTTCAAGGACTGCGCGCTGACGATGATCTTCAGCGAGCCGGCCAACACGCCGCATGAGGACGCGCCCGAGTGGCTGAAGTGGGAGATCGGCCTTGTGGACGAGCCCGTGGTCTACGAGGGCACGGCTTACGACATCACGGTGTCGGCGGGCCGGGGCGGCTCGGTGTCCGGCGCCGGCCGGTACACGCCGGGCGAGAGCGTCACGGTGACGGCCACGCCGGAGGAGAACTATGTGTTCGAGGGCTGGTATGAGAACGGCATCAAGCTGACCCAGGCGGAGGCGGCCTATGTCTTCAGCGCGGTGGTGGACCGCTATCTTGAGGCGCGGTTTGAGCGGCTGACGCCGCTGGCCACCTACGCCGAGGCGCACAGCTCGGCCCGCATCTCCCTCCGTGTGAAGCAGAAGGGCCAGCTCAACTTCCGGACCGACAGCGAGAGCTACGAATTTATCTCCAGCAATCCGACCGTCGTGACGGTGAACGGGAGCGGCCAGATCACGGGGGTGAAGGCCGGCACGGCGCTTGTCACGATCCGCACGACAGACGGCAGCGACATCACATCCGGCGTCATTGTCAGTGTCTCCTGACGCCGTTTCTCCGATGCCTGGTTGACATTTCACATCAAAGCGACGCAAACCGGAGGTCCGCATGGACCTCCGGTTTGCCGTGTAAGCAATTTACCCTTGTGTTTCCACTTGAATCGTGCTATAACTAAGGGGTATACAGTATCATTTCGGCGGGGCGCTTTTGGGCCTGGGCGGCCCCGGCGGCCCGCGACACATGCCAGTTGCGAGGGAATACAATGGAATCTTTTGCCTCTGCGACCAATGTTTTTCTGCTTATCGTTATGGCGCTGCCGGGGTACGGACTCAAAAAAGCGGGGAAGATTCCGGAGCAATTTGCGGGTGGGCTGACGTCTGTTTTGCTGTACGTCAGTCTCCCTTGCCTGACCGTCTCATCCTTTGTCAAAAAAACCTATGAACCGCGTCTGCTGGGCAACATGGGAGCAGTGGCGGTTCTTTCGGTTGTGCTTTTGCTGCTGGCATACGCGGTCAGCACAATTTGTTTTGCCTTCACGCAGGAAAACGGCGCGAAAAAATCCTGCGTCGCCGCCGGCTATATGAACAACTGCGCGTTTATGGGGATCCCGGTGCTTCAGGCCATGTTCCCCGGCGAGAGCGAGCCGATCATATACGCGGCCATATTCTCCTTGCCGTTCACGATTTTCACATGGACGCTGCTCGTGTATTCACTGACCGGAGATCGGCGCTACATGAGTGTCAGAAATGCGCTGCTCAACCCACAAACCCTGGCGCTCGCGGCGGCGCTGCCGATTTTTTTCAGCGGCTTGTCCGTGCCCGCGCCGATTGTGACCACGCTGGACTATCTCGGCGGCATGACGACGCCGCTGTCCATGGTCCTGTTGGGTGTGAAACTGGCCGAGGCCCCCGTCAAATCTTTGTTCAATACGCCGCTCGTCTATGTGAGCGCGGCGGTGAAGCTGATTCTGGTTCCGCTGGTCTCTCTGGGCACGCTGCTGCTCGCGCGGCTATTCGTGCCGCTGAGTGCGATGGCGGCGGCGTCGCTTTTTTTAATCATGGCCATTCCCACCGCGGCCAACGTGGTGATGTTTGCAGAACAGTT
>JAITDM010000218.1 GCA_031282535.1 Oscillospiraceae bacterium | reverse complement strand
GTCCGGGTCATCGGCCGGGTCCTCGTCCGGGTCATCGTCCGGGTCATCGTCCGGGTCCTCGTCCGGGTCGTCGTCCAGGTCGTCGGCATGGTCGTCGCCCGGGTCGTCGCCCGGCTCTTCATCCCGGCTCACGGTGAGGATCAGTGCGGGGGCGGGCCGCTGGACGCCGATGGGTTCGCCCTCGGCGTCCAGACGGACCACCTTCACATCCACCAAAGTAATGGTCTGCGGCGCGCTGCCGATGTAGGTGAAATGAAGTGTCCCCACGTTTTGCGTGCCGCTGAATGTGTTCGAAGCAGTGTAAAATCCGAAATAATGGAGACCATGGGCCGTCACAAACGGGGAGGCGGCGGCGCCCGCGATGTCGGCCCCCGGCGTGAAGGACGTGAAGGCGAGGGCGGTCTCGTCGCTCAGCGCCAGCCCGAATTCGATCCCGGCATAGGGTTCGGCCTCGGTCACGGTCAGCGCGTAAGTAAATTCGGTCTGCCCGGCGGGCACGGAGAGAGAAACTTCCTCCGCCGCGAGCGCCGGCGCGCCGCCGCACACGGCGGCCAGAAGCAGACAGAGCGCCAGCGCCGCCGCGGCCGGCCGCAGGGTCCTCTTTGTGATTCGCGTCATCAATCATCGCCCCTTATGTGACCAATCGTCCCAGTGTGATGCGCGCAGCCGCGGACGGCTACGAGACGGTGTAGTGCGCGTAGACGGCAATCAGGTCGATCAGATTGACGGCGCCGTCGCCGTTGATGTCGGCCTGACGCGGTTTGTAGCCGTAGACGTTGACCACGTCCCAGTTGGCGTCTGTGGCCGCCGCCTGATAGAAGGCCTGTACGAAGCTCAGATCCAGCTGGTCGATCCGCTCGTCCCGGTTCAGATCCCAGACGGCGTACACCTTCGCGACGGACACGACGGCCTTGGCCGGCGACAGCGCCGTCTCGATCAGAGAGGTGTAGTTGCCCGCCTCGGTGACGGTCACCCGGTTCAGCGTCAGGGACACATCCCCCAACCGGCTGGCCTGACGGGTGATCGTGAGGATGTCCTTGCCGTCTCCCCCGGCGGAGAAGCCGTTCGCCCCCAGGTACACGAGGGTGGCGCGGCCCTGCCAGAGGGTGCCGCCCAGGTGCGTCCACTCGACGGGGTCCGTGCCGGTGCGCGCGGGCAGGATCGTAAAGTCGTCCGCCGCCGCGAGCTCCGTTGTATCGGCGGTGAGGTTCGCCGTGTCGAGCGTGAAGTCGAGCGCGACGGTCGTCACCCGGCTCGCGTTTTTCAGAGACACGGTGAAGGCGACGGACTCGCCCACGTGGCTGTACGCGTCGGCCCTGACGCCCGCGGTCTCCAACACGCCCGCGCTCTCATAGAGCGACAGGGCGAAGACGTTGGTCAGGATCTCCGCGCGCTCGATGCTGGAGTTGCCGGTGAAGGGCTCGCCCTTCACGGAGAAGGAGTCGCCGGGCCAGTCGTACCTGTCGCCCACGACGTGGTTGTTGTATTCGACCACCCCGCTGTCGTCGGTGCGCCAGAAGACGTACACCTGCGGGATGCCCTCGTTGGCCGGGACGCCCGCATTGGCGCCGGTGATGCTGGCGTGGTCGGAGCAGTTCCCATAATACTCCCGCTTGACGACGAGGCCGGTGTCCGCCTCCGTTTTCCACCAGTCGCCCCACTTGCCGTCGGCATAGGCCCAGTATCGGTCGGCGTGCTTTTCAAAGAGCTCGCCCGCCGCACTGATGATCGGCGTGTTGCCGTTGGCGGTGTCTCTGTAAGGGGTGTGGATGGTCAGCTGCGTGTTGTTCTTCTGCGAGGTCGCGGTCATGTCCAGGTTGAAATAGGCGATGAAATTCTTATAGTAGTCGTTCGGGGCCAGCGTGTTGCTGTAGAAGTACCGGGAGCCCCTGAGGCCCGCCTCTTCCGCGCCCCAGAAGGCGAAGATGATGTTGTACTTGGTCGGGATGTCTTTGATCGCCTGGGCGATGCCCAGAATCGAAGTGACGCCCGACTGGTTGTCGTTGGCGCCGAGGACGCCGAAGACGCTGTCGAGGTGGGCGCCGATGAGCACAAACTTGTCGCTGGGCGCCGCGGCCTCTTTGATGGCCAGCACGTTCTGCGTGGTCGTGCTCCGCCGGTTCACCGCGGTGGCGGTGGCGCTGTGGACCGCGTCGTGGTGGGTGAGCGACGCCAGAATCGACTGCCCGTCGAAGTAGGAGGTGAGGAGCACGGGGATATGGATCTCGTCGCCGGTGGTCGGTGTGGCGAAGGCCGATTCGCCGGAGGTCTTGCCGTTGGCGTTCACCGTGTATTTGTTGTAGAAGAACACGACCGCGAGGGCGCCCTTGGCCTCAAGCGCGCGGGCGTCGGCCGCGTAGAGCAAAGTTCTCGACGTCTCTTCGGGGTTCCTGTGGGTGAGGACGATCTTCCCCGTGATCAGATCGGCGTCGGCGGCCACGGCCTCGGCCGCGCTCGGGAAGTACACCGTCTCGCCCGTGACTGCGGGGCGCTCATAGCCCTTGTAGACGCTGGCGCTGCTCCAGGTCGGGGCGTTGGCGGGGTATTCGTGGCCGTTGATCGTGAAGGACCCGCCGATGCGGGAGACGATGCTTGAGTCGTTTTCGATGGTCTGGAAGTAGTCGTCGACGCCGTCGGGGCTGGTGGCGTAGTCCCAGGCTTCATAGCCCAGCTTGGCCAGCTCGCCCGCCAGATATTCGGCCCTGCGCAGCTCCGCGGGGGTGCCCGCGTAACCGACGCCGATCTCGTTGGAGATGTACTTGACGTGGCCGTACACGTAGTCGTAGTCGATCGCTTCGAGGAAGGCGATCTCGGCGGCGGTCAGGGGGTCGGTTTGCGCCGGCGCCGCGTACGCGGTGCCGGGGACGGCGAGACTCAGCGTGAGCAGCAGACACAGCAGCCAGAGCCCCGCTCGTCTCATGCGCGTGTTTGTCAAAACCTTCATGATGCTACCTCCCAAAAATGACAGCGCCGGCCCAGCCGGCCCGCCTCACAATGCAGATTAAACATATATATATAGTATGTTTAATCTGCATCCACCATATCACACAAAATCTGGTTTGTCAAGGGGCACGGAAAAAAACTTTTTGTCGCCGACTGGTTTCTTCTAAAAACAGGAAATGGCGCCGTATGGTTT
>JAITDM010000004.1 GCA_031282535.1 Oscillospiraceae bacterium | reverse complement strand
CCACGTCCGCCCGCTTGGCGATGAAATCGCCGATCTTGCCTTCGGGCGTGTAGCTTGTGATGATGTGCAGCGGCTTGTTGTTGTTGAAGAGGCGGTTGATGAGTTTGATCACGTCCACGCTGCCGGTTTGGATCACCACATACTCGGACCCGGCGGCCGCGGCCGCGGCGGGTCTCTCGATGCTGCCGGCCACCTCTTCCGCGGTGTCGTCAAACAGCCCGGCGTTCCACACGGGCACCACCTTGAAGCCCCGCAGCGTGGGCAGATCCACCGTCACTTCCGCGTAGGTGTCGGTGAAGTAGGACGACTTATAGCCCTGCGACAGGGCCGCCTGCACGAAGTTCCTGGAATACTGGCGCAGGTCGATCACATAGGTCCCCGCGGGGTAGGTCGCGCCGTCCACCGTGACCGGCTCCGAGGTCTGCCTGAACTTCACGCCGTTGCGCTGCAGCTGCTCAAAAGCCTCGTAGGCTTCCGGCACGTTGTACTGATTGACGGTGTCGACCGGAATGATGTAGTAGTCGGGGAAGTACTTGCGTTCGACGCCGTTTTCGTCCGTCGTCCTGGGCCGGCCGACCTGCTCGTTGTCTTTGAAGGGATTCACAATGTACGGATCGACTTTGTCCTTCTGGTCCTCGTTGTACAGGGCGCGGCGCGCAAATTCCAGCTTGTTCAGGTAGAGCTCGTCCCTGTCTATGAGGCTGTTGTAGATGAGCGACTTCGTCGCCGTGGCCACCGCGTCCACCGCGTCCTCATTGGCGTAGGGGATCTCGATCGTCCTGCCCAGCGAGCCGATCAGGTACGAGTAGAAGTAGGAGGCACCGCGGCCGCCGTCGTCCCATCCGTCCACCCAGTAGTCGTAGGACACCGTGTAGCTGGTGAGCGGCGTGCTCCCCAAAATGGCTTTGCCCATCGTGTGCGCGTGCTCCACCGCGTTGGGGTAGAGCAGGTCATGCTCGAAGTACGGGGCGTGGGGGCCCGTGCCCGGCATGATGAGCATGGTGGACGTGTACCCGTGGTATTCGTTGAACTCGACGGGGTTCCACTTGCGCATGTCCGACGTGAGCGCCACCGACTCGATGGTCCGCTGCGCCACCGACTGGCGGTTGTGGTCGAGGCCGTACTCGTTCCCGCGGAGAAGCAGCTCCCTGCCGTCCGTGTTGGAGGTGATGGTGACGACGATGATGAACTTGTCGAGGGCGTCGTCCACTTTGTAGGAGTATGTGGTGACCTCGGTCCCGCTCTTGGACGTCGCGTAGCCGTTGCTGCTGCTGGGGTTCGCGTTCGTTGCGGTGATCTCGTCCACGGATTTGAAGGTGATCTCGTCGTCGTAGATGAAGGATTTGATCACCTTGATGTTGCCGTCGATGCCCGGGACCTCGTCCGCGTGGATCACGTTGAAATAGATGGGGATTTTTTGGTTCCCGCCCGGGATCTTCGCGGCCAGGGCCTCGGGGTCCGTCTCCAGCAGCGGCTTCGTCACGTTCAGATACTCGTCCACCGCCTCCTTTGACTCCGCGATGACCACGTTCCAGATGTCGTTGCCGCGCAGGGACTTCGCGAGCGACTGCACGCCCACGTAGCGGCCGTTGATGTGGTCGCCGTTGCTCTCGGACAGGCTCTTCAGGTCCCGCGCGAACTGGTCGATCTCCGACCAGGTGTTGAACGAGTCGTAGAGCGAGAGCCGCACGTCGCGGGCCCCCAGCTGTACCTCTTTGCCGCCGTTGCCCGGCACGTCGTCCTCGTCGTAACGCGCGGCCAGCGCGTAGGAGCCGACCAGCTTGTCGATCGCCTCGGGGTGGTAGCTGCTCTGCGTGATGCTGGGATAGTTCGCGTACGCCCTGTTCGCGGTTATGCTCACGGAGCCGAACGACGCGGCCAGCGGGGTGTCAAAGCGGATCTCCGCCTCCAGCTTGTATGTGTCGCTCGATACGTACAGGTTCGTGCTCAGAAGCGTGATGAACGGATTCCCCGTCTGCGCCGCGCCGGCGCTGTTGCTCGCAAACTTCCTCCAGTCGGAGAACGGCTTTTCGCCGTAGGTCCACTTGATCTTGGCCAGGAGGTTGTTTAAATCGGCCACGCTGGGCGGCGACGGCAGCAGCGGGACGCCCTCGCCGTCCACGGCGGGCAGAACCACGCTCACCTTGAAAATTCTGGGGTCCGTGGCGGAGGCGATTCTCTCGGTGGTGTAATACTTTCCGTCTTTTTCCGTCACTTTATCCGATCTGTATACTGCCTGGACCGCGCCGCCGTTCACCACCTCCACGGAATCGATGGAGAGCGTCTCCGCGGCCAGCAGGGCCGGCGCATCGGCCGACAGCCTGAGAGAGCCGACGGCGGGCGACTGGGACGACGCGCTCTTGACCGCGCCTAAGGGGTGTTCGCCGTCGTCGTACGCGGCGGCGTCAGTGTTCTCGTCCGTGGGCAGTTCTTCCTCCAAGGCCGGGTCGTCCGAACTGTCGTCCGGCTCTTCCCACGCGGCGGGTGCCTCTTCTTCATAGGGGTAGGTCACGCCATATACCGGGGTCCAAGCCTCCACAAGAATCCCGGATTCCGGCGCGCCGTCGGGCACGGCGACGCCCGCGGCGCCCGGCAGCGGCAGCACGGCGATGACGATGGCGACGACCAGCACCGCCGACAGGATTTTCTTCTTCCATTGGTAGTTCTTCAATGTGGTTTCCTCCTTAACACTTTCATATCTCTGCTGACAATCCGGCGGAACCAACCACATTTTGACAAGCCTTGACTTTGGCAAGACCGCATGGTATGATAAAATTGGTTCCGCTGTACAAGGCGGGAGCCGCTTTCAAGCAGGAAGAGTGCAAAATGACCACTTGCCAGGGACATTTTTTGTACTCTTTCTGCTTTTATTTGCGACATCGACATCGTTCTTTCATACGCTTCACGCGTCTCACCTCCTCTCCGGACGCCGGGGAACGCGGGACGACGGCACGGACGCCGGGGACCGCGGGACGCCGAGGGCGGCGTCCCCCGCATGGGACGACGGATGTTATAAAACGCCGCCTTCCACCACGAGATCCTCGGGGTTGACCACATCGCCGTACACCGGCGCCAAGGCCTCGTCATACGCCTTGTGGATGAACCGCTCGTCGCCCAGAGTTTTCAGCTCCGCATTCAGCCACTCCAGCAATTCCGTGTTCCCCTTGCGCACGGCCGGCGCGATCGTGTCCTGGTTTCCGAGCGAACCCACGCCCACCGTGTAGCCGGGGTTTTGGTTGGCCCAGGCGAAGAGGAAGGTGTTGTCCTGCGCCAGACCGGCGCCTCTGCCGTCTGTCAGCGCCTGGAATGCCTCGGAGATCTCGTCGAATTTGAGGAGCTCGATCTCGGGGTGCTCATTGGTAAAATAGGTCTCGGCGGTGGTGCCTTTGATGACGATCAGCTGCTTGCCCGCGAGCTCCGCGACGTCGTTGATGGGGCTGCTGTCCGGCGATACGACGCCCAAGGCCACCTTCATGTACGGCAGGGCAAAATCGACCTTCTCCGCTCTCTCTTTCGTCACCGTGAAGTTCGCGAACACGAGGTCCACCTTGTCCGACTCCAGATAGTCCACGCGGTTGGCGGGCTCCACATGCACCCATTCCACGGCGTTCTCGTCGCCGAGCAGATCCTTCACCACGCGCTTCGCGATGACGATGTCAAATCCGGCGTTCTGGCCGCTCTCGTCCAGGTAGCCAAACGGCGCCTTGTCCGCAAACACGGCGATCCTGATCTTTCCCCTGGCCTGGATGTCCGCGATCGCGCCCGCGGGCTGGTTCTCCACGGCGGCCCCCGCGTCGCTTGTATCGTCCGCGGCGGGGGTTGTGTCGGCGGGGGGCGTGGCTGTGGGTGTGGCTGTGGGCGTAGGGGTGGGCGTGGTGGCCGTTCCGCCGGACGCGCAGCCGGCCAGCAGCACCGCCAGCAGCACCAGCGCCGACACCATTGCCAGCAGTCTTGTTCTTCCTGTGTTTCGCATGAGTTTCTCCTCCTCGTATGATGTTTTTTGTATACAACCTGCCGCATTCGCGGCAAGGATACCACGTAGTCGTTTGACGCCGCGCAGGGGCTGTCAAATGATCCCTAAAAATAAAATGTGTTGAGGAAGCGCCGCGCACGCTCCGTGCGGGGGTTTTGGAAGAAGGCCCCCGCCTCGCTCTCCTCGGTGATCACGCCTTCGTCCATGAAAATGATCCGGTCCGCGACCGCCTTCGCAAACTCCATCTCGTGCGTGACGATCAGCATCGTCATCCCCTGCCGGGCGAGTCCCAGCATGACGTCCAGCACTTCCCTCACCATCTCCGGGTCCAGCGAGGCCGTCACTTCGTCAAAGAGCATCAGCGCGGGGTTCATGCACAGCGCCCGCACAA
Organism: Oscillospiraceae bacterium; assembly: GCA_031282535.1. GTDB lineage: Bacteria > Bacillota > Clostridia > Oscillospirales > UBA929 > JAIRTA01. The sequence goes on along the minus strand of JAITDM010000004.1, from coordinate 1,686 downwards.
TGGCAATCCGCTGCTTTTGTCCGCCGGAGAGCTGCCGCGGGTAATCCTTCTGCCGGTCCCCCAGCCCCACCCGGTCCAGCAGTTCCGACGCCTGGGCGTACACCTCGTCTTTGGGCCTCTTTTGCACCCGCAGCGGGCCCAGCATGATGTTTTCCAGCACCGTCATGTGCGGAAACAGGTCGTAGCTTTGAAAGACCATGCCGATTTTCTGCCTCGCCAGCGCCCACTTCAGCTCGCCCTCCCCCAACACGGCGCCCTCGAAGAGGATGCGCCCGCCCTGGTGGGATTCGAGGCCGTTGATGCACTTGAGCAGCGTGGTCTTGCCGCACCCGGACGGGCCGATGACCACCGCCACTTCCCCGCTGTGAATCGTCAGGTCCACGCCGTTTAAAACAGCCTTGCCGTCGTACACCTTTTTGAGCGCCGAGATCGTCAAAATTGTCTCCGTACAGTTGCCAGCCTGCATCTCCATGCCACCACTCCGTTTGGGCGCCTCTCAGCGCTCCCATTTGGCCTCCAGCCTTTTGGAAAATTTTGAAATGGGATAACACAAAATGAAATACACGATGAAAATAAACGCGTAAATCCAAAACGAAGCCATCGGGTTTTTCATCATGTTGAACTCGATTATCTGTTTCCCCACGCGCAGTATGTCAGTCACGCCGACGAAGACGACCAGCGATGTTGTCTTGATCATGCGGGTGACCAGATTTATCGCGGACGGCGCGATTCGTCGGAGCGCCTGCGGAATGATGACGAACCTGCGCACCTGCCACGGCGTGAGCCCCAGCGCCTCGGCGGACTGCCACTGGTGCGCGGGAATGGAGAGCACCGTACCCCGCACGAGGTCGCCCATCTCGGCCGTGCCCCAGAGCGAAAAGACCAGCACCGAGACGAACCATCCCTCCAAATTTGCGCCGAAAGCTATCGCGCTGCCGAAGAAGAAGAGAAACAGCCAGACCAGTATCGGCACGATGCGGAAGGCCTCGAGGTACACGCGGAACAGGCCGTACACGGCCCTGTTCTTCGACATCATGGCGAAACCGCAGAAAACGCCCAGTACCACGCTGACGGCCACCGACACGACCGCGATTTCGAGAGTGCCGCAAAGCCCCAGCATCAGCCTGCGAAGGTTGTTCAGCGACAGGAGGACTTCAAACCCCGAACTCCGCATAGCGCACCTTCCTCTCCAAAAAAGTGAGGGCAAACGAGACGGGCAGCAAGATCAAAAGATAGCCCACGACGAGCAGCAGCAGCGACTCGGTCGTGTTGTAATACATCCCGATGAGTTCTTTCGTCACCGACATGAGATCGCGCAGGGCTATGATGCTCACCACCGAGGTCTCCTTTATGAGAAAGATGCAATTCGCGCCCAACGCCGGAACGGCGACCGCCATGGCCTGCGGAAATACGACGAAACGAATCAATTGAAATGTGTCGAGCCCGATCGACATCCCAAGCTCGACCTGCACTTTGCTCACCGCCTCGAGACCGCCGCGGAGGCTCTCGGCCATGTAACTGCCGCCCAGAAACGACAGCCCTATCACGGCGCAGGTCTCGTTCGACAGCATCACGCCGAGTTTCGGCAACCCGTAATAGAGAAAAAAGAGCTGTATCACGAGCGGCGTGTTGCGCGACAGTTCGATGTAGCCCTTTACCAGCGTCTCCGCCGCCCTCACCCCGCGG
>JAITDM010000175.1 GCA_031282535.1 Oscillospiraceae bacterium | reverse complement strand
CGACGCGCCGCCCCGCGACGTCGACAATCTCGCGCTGGACGGCCAGGGCCAGGCGGTCGTCCGCCGCGCTGGAGAGCGTGAGCGTGTCCCGCGCGGACAGCCCGTAGGTGATCACCTCGCCGGCCCGCACCCGCCAGGCGCCCGCGTCCGCGCCGGGCAAAATCGCGATGCGGCTCTCGAAGTCCCTGTCCGTGCGAAAGCCGGGGACGGCGACCAGCGCGTCCGCCCGGTAGTATGCGCCGTCCGGGTGTGCCCGGAGGGCCCGGCGCCCGGACAGGAGGGCCACGGCCCGCCCCGCGGCGGCCTGCGCCAGCATCCGGCGCAGCGCGCGCCGGACCGGGCAGACGCCGGGTTCCAAAACCCCCAAGGTCCATACGCCTTGCATACAAACGCCTCCTTTTGGTAAATTTGAAACTTCCGCAGGGGGCGGCCCCCGCCGTCCCGCGCGCAAATCCCGACGCATTCACGGCGGGACGCCGAAGGCGGCGTCCCCTACGACGATATTGGTCAATCGTGACGCTTATCCGTATACCGATTCACCGTTATTCTGCGCCGTTTTTGCGTTCCGATACACGCGCCGCGCGGCATGCCGCGGCATTCGACTCTCAATTCCCCGTTCTCAATTCTCCATTCTAAAGACCTTGCAGATCCGGGGAATTTTCTATATAATAATATTTTGGATCCACGATAGGCATGTAAAGCTGTCCGGTCGCGGGTCCCTGATTGGGATATACGGAGGTATGTGTCATGTATCGGATTGTCGAGGCGCAGCGGTACAACCCGCAGGTCAAACGGCTGACCGTCGAGGCGCCCAGGGTGGCCCGGCGCGCGCGGCCGGGCCAGTTTGTCATGGTGCGCGTGGACGAGCGCGGCGAGCGCATCCCCCTGACCATCGCGGACAGCGACGCCGCTTCGGGCCGCGTCACGATCATCTTTCAAGAGGTGGGCTGCTCTACCGCGATGTTGGGGGCGCTGGAGGCGGGCGACGCCGTCGCCGACATCGTCGGACCGCTCGGCGTCCCCTCGCATCTGGAGGGACTGGGGCGCGTGTGCGTGGTCGGCGGCGGCCTCGGCTGCGCCATCGCCTACCCGCAGGCCAAGGCGCTGTTTGGCATGGGCGCCCACGTCGACATCATCGCCGGATTTCGCAGCGCCTCGCTGATCTTTTTGGAAGAGGAGATGCGCGCCGTCTCGCACGGACTCACGGTCTGTACGGACGACGGCTCCAACGGGTGCAAAGGGCTTGTCACCGACATCCTGAAGGCCGCCTTGGAGAAGACCGACTACGACGCGGTCATCGCCATCGGGCCGCTGGTGATGATGAAGTTCGTCTGCCTGACCACCAAGCCGTACGCCGTCCCCACGATTGTCAGCATGAACCCGATCATGGTGGACGGCACCGGCATGTGTGGCTGCTGCCGCGTGACGGTGGGCGGAGAAGTCAAATTCGCCTGCGTGGACGGGCCGGATTTCGACGGCCATCTGGTGGATTTCGACGAGGCCATGCGGCGCAATACGATCTACCGGGCACAGGAACAGCGGAGCCTGCAGGACCACATCTGCCGAGGGGAGGAACGGCTCCATGCTCAATAAATCGACGACAAAGACGCCCATGCCGGAACAGGAACCGGCGCTGCGCGCCCGCAACTTCGAAGAGGTGGCGTTCGGCTACACGCAGGCGCAGGCCAAGCGGGAGGCGGAGCGCTGTCTGCGCTGCAAGAACAAGCCATGTGTGTCCGGCTGTCCCGTCGGGGTCGATATCCCCGCCTTCGTGGGGGCCCTGGCCGAGGGGGATACGGCCGCCGCGGCCGATGTGATCCGGCGCGCCAACGCGCTGCCCGCCGTCTGCGGCCGGGTGTGCCCCCAGGAGACGCAGTGCGAGCAGCTCTGCGTGCGGGGCCGGAACGGCGAACCGGTGGCGATCGGCCGGCTGGAGCGCTACACCGCCGATTGGGCCATGGAGTACGGCGAGGACGAAACCCCCGCCGCCCCCAACGGCGTCCGCGCGGCGGTGGTCGGCTCGGGCCCGGCGGGGCTCACCTGCGCCGGCGCGCTCGCGCGCCTCGGCTACGCGGTGACGGTGTTCGAGGCCTTCCACAAGCCGGGCGGCGTGCTGGTGTACGGGATTCCTGAATTCCGTCTGCCCAAGGCCATCGTGGCCCGCGAGATCGCCCAGTTGGAGGCGCGGGGCGTCGTCATCGAGACAAACTGCGTCGTGGGGCGCACGGTGACGGTGGACGAGCTTCTGGCCGAGGGATATCGGGCCGTGTTTGTGGGCTCCGGGGCCGGGCTGCCCACCTTCATGGGCATTCCGGGGGAGAACTTAAACGGGGTCTATTCGGCCAACGAATTTTTGACGCGCGTCAACCTGATGCGCGCCTTCGAAAAGGGGGCGCAGACCCCCATTCAGCCGGTGCGCCGCGTCGCCGTGGTCGGCGGGGGCAACGTCGCGATGGACGCCGCGCGCTGCGCGCTGCGCCTCGGCGCCGAATCGGTGAGCATTGTGTACCGCCGCGGCGAACAGGAGATGCCGGCCCGGGCGGAGGAGATCCACCACGCCCGGGAGGAGGGCATTGCGTTTCGTCTGCTCGTGAACCCGGTGTCGCTCATCGGGGATGAACAGGGCTGGGTGCGGGAGATGGTCTGTGTGGAGATGGAGCTCAGCGAACCGGACGAGAGCGGCCGCCGCCGACCCGTGCCCAAGGAGGGCAGCCGGGTGACGCTCCCGGTGGACGCCGTCGTCATGGCGATCGGCTCGTCGCCGAACCCTCTGATCCGGCAGACGACGCCCGACCTGGCCGCCAACCGGTGGGGCTGCCTGGTGGCCGACGAGGCCACGGGCCGCACCGCGAAGCGCGGCGTCTACGCCGGCGGCGACGCGGTGACGGGCGCGGCCACCGTCATCCTGGCGATGGGCGCCGGCCAGGCCGCCGCCCGCGCGATCCACGAGGACATCACAGACGGACGGCTCTGAGGCGGCGGTCAGGGATGTCCTTGTCGGCAGGGGGGCATGTGTGTTACAATGGCCCTGTGGCCGTCCGGCGGGTGCCCGGCGGCGCCGTCAACGGATGAATTTACCAATATTTTACATTTTCTGGCCGTCTGCGCCGGCCGGCGAAGGGGAGGCCTGTCCGTGAGCGAGGCTGTGCGGCAGCAGATGCCGCTTTTGGCCCTGCGGGGCATCACTGTATTTCCCCAGATGCTGATCCATTTCGACGTGGGCCGGGAAAAATCGGTCCGCGCGTTGGAGAGAGCCCTGTCGTCCGGACAGCTCATCTTTCTTGTGTCGCAGCGGGACATGGGCGCGGCCGACCCCACGCTGGCCGACCTCTACGAGGTGGGCACGGTCGCGCGCGTCTGCCAGATTTTGCGCCTGCCCGGCGAGAACATGCGGGTCCTCGTCGAGGGCCTGACGCGCGCGCGCGTCGTCGACATGGTGCAGTTTGAGCCGGAGTTCGTCGTCGAGGTGCTGACGCTGACCGTCTCCCGGCGGCGCGCGTCCGCGCAGAGACAGAGCGCGTCCATGCGCATGGCCCGGGAGCTCTTTGAGACGTATGCGCGGCTCACCGCCCGGATCGCGCCGGAAGTACTCACGAGCGCGGACGGGACACAGGACCCGGGGTACATGGCCGATTACATCGCCCAAAACATGGCTGTCCGCCACGAGGAGAAGCAGGCGATCCTGGAGCAGCTCCACGGGATGCGGCGGCTGGAGCAGGTGATGTCGCTGCTGCAGCAGGAGATTGAGATTCTGGAGATTCAGAGGGACATACAGACCAAGCTGCACCAGCAGATCGAGCAGCATCAGAGGGAGTATTACCTGCGGGAGCAGATCAAAACCATCCAGACAGAACTCGGGGAACGGGAGGACCTGGCCGACGAGGTGGACGCGTACCGGGCGCAGATCCACGCGCTGCGCCTGAATACGGAGATCGAGGAAAAGCTTCTGCAGGAGACGGGCCGTCTGTCGCGCATGACGCCCGGCTCCTCCGAGGCGACGGTGGTGCGCACCTGGCTCGACGCCTGCCTCGCGCTGCCTTGGCGCAAGTCGACCCGGGACCGGATCGACATCGCCGCGGCGGAGCGCCGGCTGAACGCCGACCACTACGGGCTCCTCAAGGTTAAGGAGCGTATGCTGGAATTTTTGGCGGTGAAGGCGCTGACGCCGCATCTGCAGAGTCAGGTGCTCTGCCTGGTCGGCCCGCCCGGCGTCGGCAAGACCTCCGTGGCCCAGTCGGTGGCGCGAGCCATGGGGCGCAGACTGGCCCGGCTGTCGCTGGGCGGCGTGCGCGACGAGGCGGACATCCGCGGGCACCGCAGGACCTACATCGGCGCGATGCCGGGGCGTATCATGAACGCGCTACGGCAGGCGGACAGCCACAATCCGGTGCTGGTGCTCGACGAGGTGGACAAGATGGGCCACGACTTCCGGGGCGACCCGGCGGCGGCCTTGCTGGAGGTGTTCGACCCGGAGCAAAACGGGGCTTTCCGCGACCACTACCTGGAGTTGCCGTTTTCGCTGTCGGAGGTCCTGTTCATCACGACGGCCAACACGACGGAGACCATCCCGCGCGCGCTGCTCGACCGCATGGAGGTCATCGAGCTCACGAGCTACACCGATGAAGAAAAAGTGCAGATCGCGTCGCACCACCTGCTGCCCAAGCAGCTGGCGCGCCACGGGCTCAAGCGGACGCAGCTCCGTCTCTCCGACGACGCGCTGCGCGAGATCATCGCCGCCTACACGCGGGAGTCGGGCGTGCGCGAGTTGGAGCGGATTCTGGCGGCGCTCTGCCGCAAGGTGGCGCGGCAGATTGTGGCGGACGATGTGAAGCGGCGTTCGCTCAGCGCCGGCGATCTGCCCGCGCTGCTCGGCGCGCAGCGCTACCGGACCGACCGCCTGCGCCGCGCCCCCGAGGTGGGCGTCGCCTCCGGACTCGCGTGGACACATGTGGGCGGCGAGCTGTTGGAGGTCGAGGTGGGCGTCGTCGACGGCAGCGGGAAGATCGACTGCACCGGCAACCTGGGCAATGTGATGAAGGAATCGGCCCGGGCCGCGCTGACATACATCCGCAGCCGCAGCGCCGCGCTCGGCATCGAGACGGATTTTTATAAGACCCGCGACATTCACATCCACTTCCCCGAGGGGGCCACGCCGAAGGACGGTCCCTCCGCCGGCATCACGATGGCGGTCGCCATGGTGTCGGCCCTCACGGGCGCGCCCGTGAAGACCGAGGTGGCCATGACGGGAGAGATCACGCTGCGCGGCCGTGTGCTGCCCATCGGCGGGCTGAAGGAGAAGACCATGGCCGCCTTCCGGGCGGGGGTGCGCACGGTGATCATTCCGCGCGAGAACGAGAAGGACCTGCAGGACATCGACCCCACCGTGCGCGGCGCGCTGCAGTTTCTCATGGTGGAACATATGGACGCGGTGCTCGCCGCCGCGCTGGACATGACCTTGCGGGAGGGGCGGCCCCTGCGCAAGACGGCGCCTGTTTTGCCGGCCATGCCGCCGCTGGCGATGACGGCGGGGGAGGACATATGCCCCCACGGTGAACCGGTATGTTGAAGACGCTCAACCTGCACCGGGCGGAGTTCATTCTCTCCGCCGCCGCGCCGTCGCAGTTCATCCGGGACGGCCGGCCCCAGTTCGCGTTTGCCGGGCGGTCCAACGTGGGCAAATCCTCGGTCATCAACCGGCTCTTAAACCGCCGCAACTTTGCGCGGGTGGGGGACACGCCGGGCAAGACCGTACACGTCAACTACTTTCTGATCGACGGGGCGGTCTATTTCGTGGACCTGCCCGGCTACGGCTACGCGCGGGTTTCCCACGGGGAGAAGCACCGCTGGGCCGCGTTGATGGAATCGTTTTTTACCGAGGCGCCCCTCACGATGGGGCTGATCATCGTGGACATCCGGCACACGCCCACCGCCGACGACAAGACGATGACGGGTTATTTTCAGCAGACATGCGCGCCCTTCGCCGTGATCGCCAACAAGGCGGACAAAGTGAAGCCCGCGCAGAGGGCGGCGCGTCTGGAGGACATCCGCGCCACCCTGGTGCTCGACCCGGCGGTGGGGCTGATCCCCTTTTCGGCGCGGGCGGGGTGGGGCCGGGACGAAGTACTCGCCCTGATCGACAAAACGAGGGAGGCGACCCCATGAGATGGATCCGTTGCGCGCACCCCAGACACCGCGGCTGGGCGGTGGTCGAGGGGGCGTCGGTGCGCCCGCTCGACCGGGCGCCGTGGCTGCACCCGGCGCCGGGCGCCGAGACCATCCCGCTGCGGGAGGTCAGGCTGCTGGCCCCTGCCGAGCCCTCCAAAATTGTGGCGGTGGGGAAAAATTACTCCGAACACGCGCGGGAACTGGGCGGGGAGGTGCCGGAGCACCCGATCCTGTTCTTAAAGCCGCCCACCGCCCTTCAGGACCCGGACGCGCCCATCGTGTACCCCCGCCTCGCGGGGCGGGTGGACTACGAGGGGGAGCTGGCGTTCCTTGTCGGCCGGACGGCGCGCCATGTGCCGGCCGCGCGGGCCGCCGATTACATTGTCGGATACACCTGTTTCAACGACGTGACGGCGCGGGACATTCAAACGGCGGACGGGCAGTGGACAAGGGCCAAGGGCTTCGACACCTTCGCGCCCGTCGGGCCCTGGCTCGTGGACGGCCTTGACCCCGCCAACCTGACGCTCACGACGCGGCTGAACGGGGTGGTGCGGCAGCGCGCGTCCACGGGGCAGTTTTTGTGGACGATTCCGGAGCTGTTCGCGTTTATCACCGCCAGCATGACGCTGCTGCCGGGCGACCTTGTCACGACGGGCACGCCGGTGGGTGTCGGTCCCCTGTCGCCCGGCGACACGGTGGAGGTGGAGATCGAGGGCATCGGCCTGCTGCGCAATCCGGTGGAGGCGGAGAAATGAGAGTGTGCTTGTACTTCGTCGCCGCGAAGCGGCGACGAAGTACAAGAATTTGCGTTGTGGGTTGCAGGTGCAACCCACGTCAGATAGACGAGATTGTATGGGATGTAAGGAGGATGACCATGAGCCTGATCAGCGAATCTTTGGGCGTGGATGCAAAGGGGCATCTGACGCTGGGCGGGGCGGATGTGCCCGCGCTGGCCCGGAAACACGGAACGCCGTGTTACCTGATGGACGAGGATGGGATTCGAAAGGCCTGCCGCGCCTTCAACGCTGCGATGCGGGCGCACTACGGCGGTGCATTTTTGATCGCTTACGCCAGCAAGGCGCTGTCCGTCTCCCACCTGTACCGGGTCATGCACGAGGAGGGGATGGGCTTTGACGTCGTCTCCGGCGGCGAACTCTACACGGCCCTGCGCGCCGGCGTCCCGGCCTCGGCGATCTACTTCCACGGGAACAACAAGACGGAGGCGGAGATCCGCATGGGCCTTGAGGCGGGCGTGCGCCGTTTTGTCGTCGACAACCGGGAGGAGCTGGACACACTGAACCGGCTGGCGGGGGAGAGCGGGCTTCGGCCGGACATCTCGTTTCGCATCAAGCCGGGCGTGGAGGCGCACACGCACGAGTTTACCCAGACGGGTCAAATCGACTCCAAATTCGGTTTGGCGCTGGAGACGGGCGAGGCGGAGGCGGTCGTCGGCGAGGCGCTGACGCTGCCCCATGTGAATCTCGTCGGGGTCCACTGCCATATCGGGTCTCAGATCTTTGACGCCGAGCCTTTTGCCCACACGGTGGCCGTCATGATGACGTTCATGGCCGCCGTGCGCGACAAATTCGGCCACACGCTGACGGAACTCAACCTGGGCGGCGGGTTCGGCATCCGCTACCTGCCCGCCCACCGGCCGCGCTCCCTCGAGGAGGTCGTGTCGCTCACGGCCGGGGCCGTGACGGAGCACGCGCGGCGCCTCGGCCTGCCCCTGCCGGCGCTGGTGCTCGAACCGGGCCGCTTTCTGGTGGGGCCCTATGGGATCACCGTGTACACGGTGGGGTCGGTGAAGGAGATCCCGGGGGTGCGCACCTATGTGGCGGTGGACGGCGGCATGACGGACAACCCGCGCTTCGCGCTCTACGGCGCCGAATATGAGGTCGTACTGCCGGAGCGGATGGAGGACCCGCGCGACACGGTGGTGACGGTGGCCGGCCGCTGCTGTGAGTCGGGCGACCTGCTGGCCCGCGACGTCGGCATCCCCGCGCCGCGGGCGGGGGAACTGCTGGCCGTGCTGGGCACCGGCGCGTACAATTACTCGATGGCGTCCAACTACAACCGCGTGCCCCGGCCCCCGATCGTCGCGGTGTCGGGCGGGACGGACCGGGTGATCCTGCGCCGCGAGACGTACGAGGACCTCGTGCGCAACGATCTGTAACACGGCGGCGGGGAAAAACCCCGGCCGTCAAGATAAGGAGGGTGTCCACCATGAGTGAAAAATCCGAAAACATCATCCACACCGACGAGAACGGGACCATCCACATCTCAGAGGACGTCGTCGCTTCGATCGCGGCGCTGGCCGCCACGGAGGTGGAGGGTGTGGCGGCGCTGTCGACCGGCGCCGAGTGGCTGGGCCGCAAGAACCTGACCCGCGGCGTGAAGATCGCGCTGGAGGAGCGCCGGGCCAGCCTGACCGTCTCCCTGTCGGTGCGCTACGGCTTCCCGGTGCAGACGGTGGCGCGCCAGGTGCAGGAAAAGGTGCGCGAGGCCGTGGAGTCCATGACAGGTCTCACGGTGGCCGCCGTGGACGTCAGCGTGAGCGGCGTCAGCTTTGACAAGTCCGCCAAAGAGCCTAAGGCGCCCAAAGCGGCGGGGCGTCCCCCCAAAGCGACGCCATGACGAGGTCGGCCGCGCGCGAGATCGCCGTGCAGATTTTGTATGCGCTCTCCTTCGAGGCGCAGACGGCGGAGGAGATCCTGGCGGAGTGGCTCGCCGCCGCGTTTTACGAGCGCCTGGCCGAAGAGGACGAACTCTACGGCAGCCCGCCGGGGCCCGAGGAGGCGGAGTATATCCGCACGCTGGTGATGGGGGTTGTAAACCACATGCCGGAGATCGACTCCTACATCGAGAAGTATTCGATCGGCTGGGAGTTCGGCCGGATCCCCCGGACGGCGTCCATGACCATGCGCGTGGCCATGTATGAGGTGCTCTACCGGCCCGACGTGCCGAACGCCGCCGCGATCAACGAGGCGGTGGAGATCGAAAAGCACTACGACACGCGCGAGGTCGTCTCCTTTGTCAACGGGATCCTCGGCACGTTTTCCCGCACGGAGACCGTGCCGTGAGCCGCCGGCACCTCGGGGTCGACACCAGCCACTACACGACGTCGCTGGCTCTGTACGACGCCGGCGCAGGCGGGATGCGTCAGGCGCGCCGCCCGCTCGCGGTGCCCGCCGGGCAGATTGGTCTGCGGCAGAACGAGACGGTGTTTCAGCACATGAGCGCGCTGCCGGGGCTGCTGGACGAACTGGCGGACGGAGCGGCCCTGCCGGCGGTCGCCGCCGTCGGCGTGTCGGACCGCCCGCGCGACGTCGAGGGTTCCTACATGCCCTGTTTCACGGTCGGGTTCTCGGCGGCCCGCCTGCTCGCGCGGGGGCTCGGCGTGCCGGTGCGGACGTTTTCGCACCAGGCGGGGCATGTGGCGGCCGCGCTCTGGTCGGCGGGGCGGGAGGCGCTTGCGTCGGAGCCGTTTCTGGCCTGGCATGTCTCGGGCGGCACCACGGAGCTGCTGCTGGCGCGGCCCGACGAAGCGCGCGTGTTTGCGCTGGAGAAAGTGGGCGGCACCGAGGACCTGACGGCCGGGCAGCTCGTCGACCGCGTGGGGCGGCGGCTGGGGCTTTCGTTCCCGGCCGGGCCCGCGCTGGAGGCGCTGGCGGGGCACACCGTCTGGCGCGGCCGGACGCCGGCGGTCTCGGAGGGGTCGTTTTCGCTCTCCGGCCTCCAGAACCGGGCCGAGCGGATGATCGACGAGGGCGCGGCGCCTGAGACGGTGGCGTCCTTTGTGTGCCACGCGCTGGCGCGGACGCTGTTTGAGGCCACCGTCCGGCTGCTGGCGCGCCACCCGGGTCTGCCCGTACTGGGCGCGGGCGGCGTGATGGGCAACCGGATCATCCGGGAGACGATGCGACAGTTGGGAATGGTGTTCCCAGATATTGAATACACGTCGGACAACGCCGCGGGCCCCGCGCTGCTGGCGGCTTGGACGGACGGTGGATCCAACCGCGCGGCGGGATAGAGACGCCCGCGCGGCGGGGCGGAGGAGGGGCAGATGACACAGCCCATTTTGTCGGTATCCGACGTCAACCAATACATCAAGGCGTGGATGGACGGGCAGCCGGTGCTGGCCCGCGTTTTGGTGCGCGGCGAGGTGTCGAACTATCGGAAGTATCCGTCCGGGCACCACTACTTCACGTTGAAGGACGCCGGCGGCGTACTGCGCGCCGTCATGTTCCGCGCCGAGGCCGCTTCGCTCCGGTTTGTGCCGGAGGACGGGATGACGGTGGTGGCCGGCGGGCGCGTGAGTGTG
>JAITDM010000152.1 GCA_031282535.1 Oscillospiraceae bacterium | reverse complement strand
CCGAGCCGTCCGCGCGGCGGCCGATGTCGACAGGTTTTACAAATATTTCCACATCAGGGGAGACCGGAGCGTGTCGGGAGAGGCGGTGATGGGTTGGCGGCTTTGAAGTATTGGGTCTGGCTGAGCGCACTGCGCTCGCTCGGGGCGGCGGGGGCCTTTTTGGCCGCCGAGCAGTTCGGGACGCCCGAAAATCTGTTCTTTGCCGACGAGGAGGCCCTGCGCGCCGTGCCGGAGCTCAGCGCGCCGCAGCGCGCGGAGATCCTCCGGCACGACCTCGACCCGGCCGAACGCATTTTGGAGCAGTGCAGCCTGGCCGGGCTCCGCGTCCTCACCTGGCAGGACGCGGACTACCCGGAGCGGCTGAAGAACATCCACGCGCCGCCCTGCACGCTGTATCTGAAGGGCCGTCTGCCCGTCTTCGACGAGGAGGCGGCGCTGACCGTGGTCGGCTCGCGCCGCGCCACGCCTTACGGCGTCCAGGCGGCCGAGCGGCTCTCCTACGCGCTGGCGCGCGCGGGCATGCTCATCGTCTCCGGCCTCGCGCGCGGCGTCGACGCCCACGCCCACCGGGCCGCGCTGCGTGCCGGCGCGCCCACCGTGGCCGTGCTGGGCTGCGGCGCGGACACGCCCTACCCGGCCGAGAACAGGGCGCTCTACGAGGACATCGCGGCGGTGGGCGCCGTGATGAGCGAGTACCCGCCGGGCGCGCCGCCGCTCGCCGCCCATTTTCCGGCCCGCAACCGGATCCTCAGCGGGCTGTCGCTGGGCGTCGTGGTGGTGGAGGCCCCGTTGCGTTCGGGCGCGCTGATCACGGCTTTCCACGCGCTCGAACAGGGCCGCGACGTGTTCGCGGTGCCGGGCAACATCGACGTCCCGGAGAGCGCCGGGTGCAACCGGCTGATCCGAGAGGGCGCGCAGCTCGTGACGGGGCCGGAGGACATCCTGACGGAATACGCCGCGCTCTACCCCCACAAGCTCCGTCCGCAGCGCGCTGCGCCGGCGGACGCGGCGGAGGCCGCGCAGGCAAAAGACGGCGCGCCTGTCGCCCGCCCGGCGGAGGCCGAACCGGCCCCGCAGGTGACGGACCTCGGGCCGATGCTGGCGGACTTGGACGGGGACGCGCGTGCGGTGCTGCTCGCCGTGGCGGGCGCGCCGCGCCATGTGGACGAGATCGTGGAGGCGACGGGGCTGTCCGCCGCCCACGTGTTGCGCGCGCTCACGGTACTGGAGTTGCAGGGCCGGGCGGAATCCCTGCCCGGCAAACGCTTCCGGCTCGCCGGCGGGCGGACCTGATACAGACGAAAGGCGGCCGCAGGCAGCCCCGTCCGGGGCGCCCGGTCGCAGGAGGGATCACATGAAGAATCTACTCATTGTGGAGTCGCCGGCCAAGGCGAAGACCATCGGCAAATATCTGGGAAACAACTTCCGGGTCAAGGCCACCATGGGGCATCTGCGTGACCTGCCCAAATCCACGATGGGTGTGGATGTGGACGCCGGATTTACCATAAATTACCAGCCCATTGCGGGCAAGGAGAAGACCATCGCGGAGCTGCGGGGCGAGGCGGCCAAGGCGGACTACGTCTACCTGGCCACCGACCCGGACCGCGAGGGCGAGGCCATCTCGTGGCATCTCAAGGAGCTCCTGGCGCTGCCGGACGAGAAGGCGCTGCGGGTGACGTTCAACGAGATCACGCCGCGGGTGGTGCAGGAGAGCGTCAAGCACCCGCGCGCCATCGACGAACACCTGGTGGACGCGCAGCAGGCGCGCCGGGTGCTCGACCGCATTGTGGGCTACGAGATCAGCCCGCTGCTGTGGCGCAAGGTGCGACCCGGCCTGTCCGCCGGCCGGGTACAGTCGGTGGCCACCCGGCTCGTCGTCGACCGCGAGGAGGAGATCCGCGCCTTTGCCCCGGAGGAGTACTGGAGCATCGACGTCGCGCTCGACCGCATCGAGGGGCCGGGCCGGTTCGAGGCGCATTTTTACGGGACACGGACCGAAAAGCGCGCGCTGAAGAACCAGGCGGAGGCCGACGCGGTGGTGGCGGCCGTCTCAAACGCCCCGTTCTCCGTATACGAGGTGAAGACAGGGGAGCGCCGGCGTTCCCCCGCGCCGCCGTTCATCACCTCCACGCTGCAGCAGGAGGCCTCGCGCAAGTGCAACATGGGCGCGCGCCGCACGATGGCGCTGGCCCAGCAGCTCTACGAGGGCGTCGAGATCGAGGGCCTCGGACTCACGGGTCTCATCACCTACATGCGCACCGACTCCCAGCGCCTCTCCGAGGACGCGCTGACGCAGGCGCGCGCGTTCATCCGGGCGCAGTACGGAGAGAACTACTGCCCCAAGACGCCCCGCCGCTACAAGACGAAGGGCGGCGCGCAGGACGCGCACGAGGCCATCCGCCCGTCGGACGTCACACTGACGCCGGAGCGGGTGCGCGGCAACCTCACCCAGGACCAATACCGGCTCTACCGGCTGATCTGGGAGCGCTTTGTCGCCTGCCAGATGGAGAACGCCGTCTACGACACGCTGACCATCGACACGCTCTCGGCGGAGTATGTGTTCCGCGCCAACCACACCGCGGTCAAATTCCCGGGGTTCACGGCCGTGTACGAGGAGGGGCGCGACGACGAAAACGACGAGAAGGACGACGCGCTGCCGAACCTGCGGCAGGGAGAGCCGCTGGCGCTGGCCGGCGTGACGCCGGCGCAGCACTTCACGCAGCCGCCGCCCCGCTACACCGAGGCCAGCCTCATCCGGGCGATGGAAGAAAAAGGAATAGGACGGCCGTCCACCTACGCGCCGACCATCTCGACGATCATGGGGCGGGAGTATATCGTCCGTCAGGGCAAGGCGCTGCACCCGACCCCGCTCGGGGAGGTGATCACCACGATGATGAAGGAGAAGTTCACCGACATCATCGAGGTGGCGTTCACGGCGCGCATGGAGGACTATCTCGACGAGGTCGAGGAGGGCCGCAAGGACTGGCGGGCCATGCTCTCCGAGTTTTACGGCGGTTTCTCCGACGCCGTGCGCGCGGCCGGCGAGGACAAGAAGCGCTACAAGGTTCCGGACGAGCCCACCGACGTGGTGTGCGAGCTCTGCGGGCGCAAGATGGTGATCAAGATGGGGCGCTTCGGGCGCTTCATGGCCTGCCCCGGCTGGCCGGAGTGCAAGAACACGAAACCCGTTTCGGAGCCGACGCCGGGCGAGTGCCCGCTGTGCGGCGCCGTCATTTTGAAAAAGAAGTCGCGCAACAACCGCGACTATTACGGCTGCGAGCGCCACCCGGCGTGCGGCTTCATGACCTGGGACGTCCCAGTGGGGGACCGCTGCCCGGAGTGCATGAAGACCTTGTTCAAGCGCAGCGGGCGCGGCGCGGCCAAGCCGTTTTGCGCGAACCCGTCCTGCCCGGCCTTTGTGCCGGAGGACCAGCGCGGATACAAAAAGAAGGCCGCCGCCGACGCGGCCGGCGCGGACGCGGCGGCCGGCGGGACCGGCGCGGCGGCCGAAAAGACGGCGAAGGGCAAGACGGCGACCAAATCGACAGCCAAGACGACGGGCAAGACAACGACCAAGACGGCGACCAAGGCAGCGACCAAGACGGCGACCAAGACAACGACCAAGGCAGCGACCAAGACGACGGACAAGACGGCGACCAAGACAGCGACCAAGGCAGCGACCAAGACGACGACCAAGGCGGCGGACAAGACGGCGTCGGGCGGGCGCAGAACGACCAAAAAAGCCGCCGCGGGGACCGATGGCGCGTCCTGAGGTCACGGTGGTCGGCGCGGGGCTGGCCGGGTGCGAGGCCGCCTGGCAGCTGGCGTCCCGCGGCGTCCCGGTGCGGCTCTGGGACATGAAGCCGGGGCGGTACACGCCGGCACACCGGAGTCCGCTGCTGGCCGAGCTCGTCTGTTCCAACTCGCTGCGCGGTGACCGGCTGGAGAACGCGGCGGGGCTCTTGAAGGCCGAGCTGCGCAGGCTGGGGTCGCTGATCCTCGCCTGCGCCGACGAGGCCCGCGTGCCGGCCGGCGGAGCGCTGGCGGTCGACCGGGAGGACTTCGCCCGCCGGGTGACGGCGCGCATCGGGGCCCACCCGCGCATTGCGCGGTGCGAGGGCGAGGTGGAGGCGGTCCCGGAGGGCGACTGCATCGTGGCCACCGGCCCCCTGACGGCCGGGGCGCTGGCGGCGGACATCCGCCGGCTGCTCGGAGGCGACCGTACGCTGTATTTCTTCGACGCCGCGGCGCCGCTCGTCTCGTTTGAGAGCCTCGACATGGAGCATGCCTGGTTCGGCTCGCGCTACGGGCGCGGGGAGGACTACATCAACTGCCCGCTGGACCGGACGGAGTACCTGGCCTTCCGCGAGGCGCTGGCGTCGGCCGAGGAGGCCGGCGTGCACGGGTTTGAGGACGCGCGCGTCTTCGAGGGGTGCATGCCGGTGGAGGTCATGGCCCGCCGGGGGGAGGACACGCTGCGGTACGGTCCGCTGAAGCCCGTGGGCCTGCGCAGCCCGGACGGCTGCGCCCACTACGCCGTGCTCCAGCTCCGCCGGGACAACGCGGCCGGCACGGTGTACAACCTGGTCGGCTGCCAGACCCATCTGACGTTTGGGGAGCAGAGACGCGTGTTCGCGATGATCCCGGCGCTGCGGCGGGCGGAGTTTCTGCGCTACGGCGTCATGCACCGCAACACCTATCTCGACGCGCCCCGCCTGCTCACGGAGCAGTACGCGCTGCGCCGCGCGCCGCGGATCGCCTTTGCCGGGCAGATGACCGGCGTGGAGGGCTATGTGGAGTCCTGCGCCTCCGGGCTGACGGCCGGGATCGGCACGGCCCGGCGGCTGCACGGCCTGGCGCCCCTGCGCTGGCCGGAGACCACCGCGGTGGGCGCGCTGGCCCGCTACATTGCGAACCCGGCGGTCACGGAGTTTCAGCCGATGAACATCAATTTCGGACTCCTGCCCCCGCTGGACAGGCCTGTGCGCGCCAAGGCGGAGCGGTACGCGGCCCTCTCCGCCCGCGCGCTGGCGGATACGGAGGCGCTTTGTCCCGAGGTATGGAAAGATTTGGAAAATAAAACCTGAACGTGTTGCGAAGAAGCGCATGGTGAAGTAGAGAAGAGGAAACACATGAAGGTCATACTGGACGTCATGGGCGGCGACAACGCCCCCGCGGCCCTGGTGCGGGGGGCGCTGCTGGCCCGGGAGGAGCAGCAGACGGACATCATCATGGTGGGCCTTGGCGAGGAGATTTTGCGGCTCGTGCGGGACGAGGGGCTGCCGGATCTGCCCAAGGGGCTTGAGATCGCCCACGCCTCCCAGGTGATCGGGATGCACGAGAATCCGGCTGCCGCCGTTCGGGAAAAGAGCGACTCGTCCGTGGTCGTCGGCCTCACGATGCTGGCCGCGGGACAGGGCGGCGCCTTTGTGTCGGCCGGCAGCACGGGCGCGCTGCTCACCGCGGCCACGCTGATCGTCAAGCGGATCCGCGGGATCCGCCGGGCGGCGCTGGCGCCCGTGCTGCCCACGGCGAAGGGCGGCGCGCTGCTGATCGACTGCGGCGCGAACATCGAGTGCGCGCCGGAGTACCTGCTCCAATTTGCGCTGATGGGCTCGTGCTATGCGCAGCGGGCCATGGGGGTGGAGACGCCCCGGGTCGGGCTCCTCAACATCGGCGCCGAGGCGACGAAGGGCGACGAGCTGCACCGGGCGGCGCACGCGCTGCTGCGCCGGGCCGGCGACGAAGGGCGGATCCATTTTGTCGGCAATGTGGAGGCGCGCGACATTGCCTTCGGCGCGGCGGACGTCGTCGTGTCGGACGGGTTTTCCGGGAACATCCTGCTCAAGACGATGGAGGGCGTCGGGCTCTTTTTCGTCGACGGGATGAAGGCGATGTTCAAGGCGCGCGCGCGGACGAAACTGGCCGCGCTGCTGGTGAAGGACGGGCTTGGGGCGTTCAGGCGGATGATCGACTACACGGAGTATGGCGGCGCGCCCTTTGTGGGCGTGACGGCGCCGGTCGTCAAGGCCCACGGGTCATCCGACGCGCGCGCCATTGCCTCGGCGATCCGTCAGGCGGCCGCCTTCGCGTCTTCGGGCGTCATTGAGGCCATTGTGGAACACATCGAACAACTGAAGGTGACGGACGCGTGACAAAGCTGGAACAGATGATCGGATATACGTTTCAAAACAGCCTGCTGTGCCGGACCGCGATGACGCACAGCTCCTACTTCAACGAAAACCGCGCCGTCTGCAAGGCGTCCAACGAACGGCTGGAGTTTTTGGGCGATTCGGTGCTGGGTTTTTTGGCGGCGGAGTATCTGTACGAGATCTACCCCGGCAAATCGGAGGGGGAGCTGACGAAGCTCAGGGCGGCGCTTGTGTGCGAGGCCCGGCTGGCCGACGCGGCGGCGGCCATGGGGCTGAGCGAGGCGCTGCTGCTGGGCCGGGGCGAGGAGGCCACGGGCGGCCGCCGCCGGCCCTCCCTGACGGCCGACGCGGTGGAGGCGCTGCTCGCCGCCATCTTTCTGGACGGCGGCATGGAACCGGCGCGCCGGTTCGTGCACCGCTTTGTGCTGATCAACATCCCGGAGCACTCCTCCGACTACAAGACCGCGCTGCAGGAGATCCTCCAGCGCGACCCGCCCCGGAGCTACGCCTACCACCTGGTGGAGAGCACCGGCCCGGACCACGCCAAGCGTTTCACGGTCGAGGTGCGGCTGGAGGGCATCTCCATCGGCCGCGGCGCCGGCGGCAGCAAGAAGGAGGCCGAACAGGCCGCCGCCCGGGCGGCCTTGCGCGCCTTGCGCGGAGACGGATAAACAGGCGATTTACAAATACAGGCACCCGGGAAACCACAAATATTGGAAAACTATAGCTGGATTTTGGACATTTGGCCGGTCGCGCAAAATTTTTTTTGACGGCGTTCTCTTCCAGCTTGTTAGTTTGTTGGCAAAAACGGCGCAGATATGCGCCGTTTTTGCGTCAAAAAGGGGGGCTTATTGGAAGGGGGGTAAAAACACACAATTGACATTTGAATGACTTTTAAGATATAATTTGTTCGCCTTATTGGGAAATAACAAAGAAAAAGACAGGGAATTTGGAGAATCTGTCGCGGAGGCGCCCGTGGTGTCGTGCGGCTTTGCCGTACCGGTCCGGCAGGCGGTGTTTGTCTGCGGCGGTCCGGGCGGGGCAAAGTCGTTTTCGTCTGCGCGCCGTCGGGCCCGCGGGGGGCCGCAGGCGCGGCATCCGAGAGGGGGGTTTGGGGTGTACAAGAGGCTGATCCGGGAGGAGAGCGGGGCCGCGTCCATCGTGGAGTACAGCATAGTGCTGCCGATCTGTCTCGTTGTGCTGCTGTTCGTCTTCTTTGTGGGGTATGTGTTAAACCAGCGCGCGCTGCTGGATTCCGCCGCCCACCGGAGCGTCCTGCTCGCGCAGCAGTTCTACGCCGACCCCAACTACGGCACCATTGTGGACCTCGGCCTGGAGGCGGGCGACGGCGACTATGCGGGGCACAAGGAACGGCATGACTTCAAGGACATCAGCTTTGAAAATGATCCCTACCGGTTTCTGAACAAGCACTACAACGAGGATTTGATTCAGACCCAGATGGAGAAGAAGATCGAGCATGTCGTCAGCCGAAACCAGCTCTTTCTTCTTGACGACCGCCTGACGGACATCGATGTTGCCATTCCGGGCATGGAGGGTTTTCTCAACAAGTCGGCGGAGGTTGAGATCAGGCAGGACTTCTACTTGCCGCTTCTGCTCGGTCACGTCAAGCTGGAGCCGGTCTACACGATGACGGCGAAGTCGCGCGTCACCGTCACGACGCCGGCCGAATTTGTCCGGAACACGGACTTTGTGGTGGATATCATCGAGGATGTCACCGGGACGGATGTGACGGCAAAGCTCGTCACCTTTTTCACCAAGATCACGGATTTTTTCAAGAAGAAAGACTGATGCGCCGCGCGAGGGCGTACGCAACGCAGTTGGATAGCTGGCAAAGCCGCAATCCTATAGCATTGAGATGTTATGCCTTCTATATCCTCGCCGCCGACAATGTCATGGAGAGGGAATCCGTCGACGAATAAGAGAGATGCGCGCCGGAGGGGATCGAGGTAAAGGAGGAGCGACGGCATGAAAAAGAGGAACGGTTTGCTGGGGAGAGAGCGGGGATCCATCACCGTGGAGGCCTCGCTGTCTATGGTGTTTTTTACCTCGGTGATGATTATACTGCTCTCGATCATCAACATCTGCCGCGTCCAGTCGGCCATCAACCACGCCCTCAACATCTCCGCGCTGGAGATGTCGCAGTATTCCTACTTCTATGAGGTGACGGGCCTGTACTCGCTGGACCGGAACATGCACGGGGCGGGCGAACCCGCCGGCGAAACGGTGACGGGCATGATCCAAAACGCCGACACGTCCATCGCCGGCGTCGAGAGCATCTACAACCTGATCGGCAGTTCGGGCAAAGCCCTGGAGGGTACCGAAACGCCGACGGATGTGCTGGATACGTATAAGACGCTCAAGGGCAATTATGAAAATGCCAAGACAAATGTCTATAATATTTCCGACTCGATCAAGGCGCTCGGCGACCAGGTGGACGGCATCGTCTCGAACCCGATGGATTTCGTCAAGAGCCTGGCGGCGATGGGCGTCTCGGGCGGCATGGACGAGGCCAAGTCCCATCTGATCGCCGCGCCGCTCGCGCGGGCCCTGGTCGCGCAGCACATCGGCAACGGCCGCTATGCCGACGATCACAAAACGGACGCGGACAGGTACCTGAAGGCCATGGGGATCAAAGAGGGGTTGGACGGCCTGAATTTCAACATGTCCACGCTCTTCTCAAAGGACGCCCCGCTGGATGTGAACCTTGTCGTCGCATACGAATTGGAGGTCATCAGTCTCCCCTTTGTCGGGCCGATCAAGATCCAGTTTGCCCAGAGCGCCTCCACACGGGGCTGGCTGGGCGGCGACGAGACCATCGTCCCCGCGCCGGCGCCCGCCGAATCTCCGCCGCCGAACGAGGAGGGATACTCCGTCTGGAATCTCGGCAACCTCGACCGGGGGCTGTTCTTCAAAGACATGCTCAAAAAGACACACGCAGGCACGGGCATCGTCACCGCGCAGGGCACACAGACGCCCTACGCGTATGACAAAAACACCAATACCTTCTACCATTGCATTTCGTTCAATGCGTTTGCGTCGAGTTATAACAATGCTTCCGGGTTCAAAGCAGATTTCAGTGCGGGAAAAATAAATGGGAAATTATTGGAAAAATTAGAAAAAATTAAAAACACAAACGAACTCCCCATGGAGGACGGCGGCAAAGTGACCATCGATCAGAGCCGGCCCAAACATGTGGAGTGCCTTGTCATCATCCCGGAGGACACCCCGCCCGAGGTGGAGTCGGCGCTGTTGCAGGCGTTGAACACGCAGGCGCAGGCCGACAACAGCAAAACCGACGGGGTCACGGTATCCTTCCGCATCGCCCGGGGCGGCGGCAACGCGAAGCCGGCCGAGGCGCCGGCCGAGACGCCGGCCGAGGAGGCCGCCTGAGCCCCGGCGGCTGTGGGAGGGCCGATGGAGCCGGGGCGGCGGACTGCCGTCTATGGCCGGCAGGAAAACCATACTGTTTGCGCGCATCGGCGTGGAGGCGAACCGTGTTCGCCCGCGTCTGGAGGATTTCGCGGATCACAAAAGCTGGGAAAAATAAAAACAGAAAAGGAAGTGTTGTTTGATGCAAAACAAACGGACAAACAAAACGCTGCCCCTGCTCTTGGCGGTGTGTTTTGTGCTGGGGATGATCTCGCCGGCGATGGCGGAGAACGGAGTGGAGATACAGGCGGCGGCGGTGACGGATTTTGCCGGCTTGCAGGCGGCCGTCGACGCCTTCAACAGCGGCGCCGCCGCGGACACGACCATCGAGGTGAGCGGCAGCATTGATATGACCGGCGTTCTCAACGTCAGCAACGCGGACCACGCCCTGACACTCACGGGCGGCACGCTGAAGCGCGCCGCCGCCGGCGTGTATCTGCTGCACGTCGGTGCCGGCGCGGCGCTGATTTTAGAAAACATCACGCTGGACGGGGCGAAGGACACATACGGCACGAACAGCGCCGCGCTGGTGCAAGTGGAGGGCGGCGCGTTGACCCTGCAGGACGGCGCGGTTTTAAAGGACAATATCTCGGGCTATGGCGGCGGGGTATATCTCAATAGCGGCAGCTTTACGATGAACGGCGGAGAGATCTCCGGCAACGCGGTCGTCGGCGGTGTCGGCGGCGGGGTGGCCTGTCTCGGCGCGTTTGCGATGAACGGCGGAGACATCGCGGGCAACGCGGCCAATTATGGCGGTGGTGTGTACATCGGCGGCTCCGGGAGCAGCTTTGAGATGAACGGGGGCAATATCTCCGGCAACACGGCCGCTGACAGCGGCGGCGGGGTGTATGCCTACAGCACCGGCCACATGAGCGGCGGCGGCATCTCCGGCAACACGGTTACCAATGGCAATGGCGGCGGGCTGTACGTCTTGGGCGGCAGCTTTGCCGTGGACGGCGGGGCGATCTCTGACAACGTGGTGTTTGGCAATGGCGGCGGGGTGTACGTCAACAGTGGCGGCAGCTTTACGATGACCGGCGGGTTGGTGTTTGGCCGGGGGGACGAGCCTGTCGCGGTCATATACCCCACCGCATGGACGCCGGCGGCGGACGGGACCGGAGTTGTGGTCCGCTGGAGCGGCGCGGAGGGCGCCGTATACGATGAGGGCGCGGCGACCGATCTTTACACGCTGCCGGACTCCGGGGCGTCGGCGGTGTGGGCCGCAGATGCGCAGCTGGGCGGCGGCGTCGCCGACGCGCGCGGCGACGACACCGGGTTCATTCCCCTGCCCGTGACGGTGGCCGATCAGGCGCCTCCCCAAATGGTGACGGACTTTGCCGGCTTACAGGCGGCCATCAACGCCTTCAACAGCGGCGCCGCGCGGGACACGACCATCATGGTGAACGACAGCATTGACGTCACTGCGCTCCTCACCGTCAGCAACACGGCGCATACCCTGACCCTCACAGGCAACGCTCTGCGGCGCGCCGTCGCCGACAGCGCTTTGATTCACGTCGCGCCCGACGCGTCGCTGATCCTGGGGGGCATTACGCTGGACGGGATGAAGGATACATACAGCGGCGACACAGGCCTCGCCCCGTTGGTGTGGGTAAACCGCGGCGCGCTGACCCTGGAGGACGAAGCAGTTTTGACGAACAATGACAACGGGTATGGCAACGGCGGTGGAGTGTATGTCGACAGTGGCAGCCTCACCATGAATGGCGGCAATATCTCTGACAATACGGCCGATTATGGCAGCGGAGTATTTCTGATCCATACTTGGAGCGAGAGCAACTTCATCATGAATGGCGGAGAGATCTTCGGCAACAGCGGCACCGGCGTGTATCTTTATGGCGCCGACTTTACCTTGAACGATGGGGCGATCTACGGCAACGACGGCAGCGGGGTGAGCAGTGGCCTCACCGGTGGTCATTTCATCATGAACGGCGGGGAAATCTCCGGCAACGGCAATTGTGGGGTGTCTCTCGGTTGGAACATCAGCTTCACCTTGAACGATGGGACAATCTCCAGCAACTATGGCGGCGGGGTGTATCTTAACAGCGGCAGTTTCACCATGACCGGCGGGGAGATTTCCGACAACATGAGTGATGCCGACGCCGGTATTTTCGTGGGCGGAGTACATCTGGAAAACGGCGACTTTACCATGAGCGATGGGAGGATTTTCGGCAACACGACCGCTTATGGCGGCGGAGTCTTTGTCAATGGCGGCGACTTTGCCATGAGCGGCGGAGAGATCTTCAGCAACACGGCTGATATAAGTGGCGGCGGCGTATATATCCGCGGCGGCGACAATAAAAACAGCGCAGGCAGCTTTACCATGAGCGGCGGCAGTGTCTCCGGTAACATGGCCAATGCGAGCGGCGGCGGGGTGTATGTCCGCGGCGACGACAGCGAAGGCCGCGAAGGCAGCGCGGGCCACTTTACCATGGACGGCGGAGAGATCTCCTACAACACGGCCAATATAAGCGGCGGCGGCGTGTACGTCTGGGGTGAAGACAGCGCAGAAGGCGAAGAAGGCAACGAAGAAGAAGGCGAAGAAGGCAACGAAGAAGAAGGCGAAGAAGGCAACGAAGAAGAAGGCGAAGAAGGC
>JAITDM010000041.1 GCA_031282535.1 Oscillospiraceae bacterium | reverse complement strand
CATCCTGATGGACCAGAGCGGGAAAATCTTTGGAAAATCCTCGGTAAAAACCGGGAGCGAGTGTGCGCCGCATACGATCATCCCCCGTCTGCTCAACCTGATCGAGGGCGCGGTCCTCGCCAGTGGTATCGACCGTGAGCGGATCATCGGCATGGGTGTCGGTATGCCGGGCCTGCTGGATCCCGAAAACGGCCGCGTCATATTTTCGCCGGATTATCACTGGGAAAATGTGGATTTGCTCGGCCCAATCCGCGAACACTACGACATGCACATCGTGCTCGAAAATTCGAACCGCGCGCTGGCAATGGGCGAGAAGTGGTTTGGGGCGGGGCAGGACTCCGATTACTTCATCTGTGTCAACCTGGGACACGGCATCGGCTCGGCCATCGTCGAGGACGGCGACATCTACCGGGGCAGCTGCGGCAGCAGCGGCGAGTTCGGCCACATCACGCTCGACCGGAACGGGCCGGTCTGCGACTGCGGCAGCAACGGTTGCCTGGAGGCGCTTGCGTCGGGCAACGCCATTGCCCGCAAGGCACAGGCGCTCGTCGTTGAAAACGAAGCCTCCTTCATCCTGTCGCTGGCGGACGGAAATGTCGGCGCCATCGACGCCAAAACGGTGTTTGATGCGGCCAAAGCTGGCGACAAGTTGGCAAAAGGCATCGTCGACCAGGCCATCGAGTACATCGGCATCGGGCTGGCCAGTTACATCAACCTGCTCGACCCGGACCTGATCATCCTGGGCGGCGGCGTGGCGAACGCAGGCGACATCCTGCTGGACGGCATCAAAGAGGTGGTCCGCCAGCGCCAGATGAAGCACGCCGGACGCAAGGTGCGGATCGTCGTCGGGATGCGCGGCGGCGACGCAACCGCCATCGGCGCCGCGTCGTTCATTTTGAAATCGTTTATCGAGTCCGGCGGTTACGTCGCGACCCCACCGGCAAGGAGGAACAGAGTTGGCTGACTATTTACTCGAGATACAGGACGTATCCAAACAGTTTCCGGGCACCCTCGCGCTGAATAAGGTGAAGTTACAGGTAAAAAAAGGCGAGGTTCACGCCTTGTGCGGCGAGAACGGCGCGGGCAAGTCGACGCTCATGAACATCATCGGCGGCGTGTTCCCGCCGACGTCCGGTCGCCTCGTGTTCGACGGCAAACAGATTCGGCCGAAGAGCCCGAAAGACGCGCAGGACATCGGCATCGGCTTCGTCCATCAGGAACTCAGCCTGTGTCCGCACCTCACCGCCGCCGAGAACATCTTCATCGGGCGGCTGCCGCGCAAGGGCGACGTCATCAACTTCAAAAAGCTCTTTGCGGATGCCGACGCGGTCCTGCGCAAGTTTGATGCCCAGTTCAGTTCGCGGACGCCCGTGTCCGAGCTGAATGTCTCCGAGCAGCAGATCATCGAGATCGCCAAGTCGATCACGCTGGACTGCAAACTGCTGATCCTAGACGAACCGACGTCGTCGCTGACCGACAAGGAAACCGCAAAACTCTTCGGCATCGTCCGCGACGTGCGCGCGCAGGGGATCGGCGTGCTGTGCATCAGTCACAGGTTGTCGGAAATCTTTGAGATCTGCGACCGCGTGACGGTGTTTAAAGACGGACAATACGTTTCGACCATGGACATTGCCGACATCGCGCCCGACGATATCATCAGCGCGATGGTCGGCCGAAAAATCGAGACCATGTATCCGCCCAAGTCGTCCGGCCCCGGCGAGGAGATCCTGCGCGTCAAGGGGCTGACGTCGAAAGGTGTATTCCGGGACGTCGGCTTTTCGCTGAACCGGGGCGAAATCCTCGGTTTCGCGGGGCTTGTCGGCAGCGGACGCAGCGAAATCATGCGCGCGCTGTGCGCGATCGATCCGTCCGACGGCGGCCAGGTGACGCTGTTCGGTGAGGCCGTCAGTTTCAAATCCTTCCGCGACGCTGTGTCGCGCGGGGTTTGTTACCTCACTGAAGATAGAAAATCTCAAGGCTTATTCACCGAGATGAGCATCAAGAGCAACATGTCGAGCGCCAATCTCAAGGCGATCTCGCGCGGGTTTCTCATCGACGCGCGGAAAGAAAATGCGCTTGCCGACACGTACGTGCGGCGGCTGGCGATCAAGATCCCCGGCGTCGACTACCTGATCAGCAGCCTCAGCGGCGGCAACCAGCAGAAGTGCCTCGTCGGCAAATGGCTTTCCATCTCCCCCAGCATCATCATCATGGACGAACCGACCCGCGGGATCGACGTCGGCGCGAAGGCCGAGATACACCAGTTGCTGCGCGGTCTCGCCGAGCAGGGCGTGGGCGTCATCGTCATCTCGTCCGAGCTCCCGGAAGTCATCGGTATCAGCGACAGGGTCGTCGTTATACACGAGGGCCGCGTGTCCGGCGCACTGTCGGGCCGCGCCATCAGCGAGGAGAACATCATGAGGCTCGCGTCAGGCGGCGCGTCTCAGACGGCGGGAGGTGAGAAGATTGGATGAGAAAGCCACAAAGCCAAACGGTGCCAACCCTGCGCTGGAATTGCTGAAAAAACTATTTGCGCGGCGCGAAGCCAGCGTGTTCCTAATCATTGTACTGACATTTGTGATCGTTTCGGCGATCGAACCGAAATTCCTCCTGTGGAGCAATCTCCGCGCGATTGCGATCGGACTTTCTACCGACGGGCTGATGGCAATCGGACTTACGGTCGTGCTGGTCCTGGGCGGGATTGAGCTGTCCGTCGGGTCGGTGTCGGCGCTGGCCTGCGTGATCACAGGCGGCCTGTTCCTGCAGGGCGTCAACATCTGGGTGGCGGTGTTGGTCACACTGCTCTCGGGGCTGCTCATCGGCCTATTCAATGGACTAATGGTAAGTAAAGTTAAATTACCTCCATTCATTGTCACGCTGGGCATGATGAGTCTCGCGCGTGGCGGGGCCTACATATTTACAAAGGGGTCGCCTCTCTCGATGGGCGGGCTGCCGGGCCCGTTCAAATTCCTCGGCACTGGCTCGATTCTAGAGGTCCCCACGTTGTTCGTGATCTTTATCGCGATTTCCATCGCCGCCGACCTGCTTATGAAGAACTCCAACGCGTTTCGCAAGGTGTTCTATGTCGGCAGCAACGAGAAAGCCGCGAGGCTGTCCGGCATCAATGTGGACAGGGTCAAGATCGGCGTATATATTCTGTGCGCCCTGCTCTCGACCCTAGCCGGTATCCTGAGCCTGGCGCGATTCAACGTCGCCACGCCGCAGCTCGGCCTGAGCGCGGAGACCCGCGCGATCTCGGCGGCCGTCATCGGGGGCACGTCCATGTCGGGTGGCGTGGGCAGTGTACTCGGCGCGGTGCTCGGCGTGATTTTGCTCAACATCATCAACTCGTCGCTGGTCATGTTGAATGTCTCCGTCTACTGGCAGGATTTCGTGACCGGCGCGATCCTCGTGTTCGCCGTGACGTTGGACTATCTTTCGCACCGCAAGAAGGCGTGACCTTTCCCCCGCGGACAAATCGACGGCCGCAGCGGCGGGCCCGACGCCGGGCCCGCCCCGGTTCCAAACAATTCAAAAACACAAAAATCATGAGGAGGTTTTTTCGGGATGAAAAGAATTTTGGCAATGGTGCTGGCGATGATGCTGGCGATGGCTGTGCTGTCCGGGTGTTCGGACGAGTCGCAGCCCGAACCGACGACCGGAAATGACGGACAGCAAAACACGCAGCGGCCCGGCGGCGGGGATGCATCCGGCCTGCTTGTCGGCGATCCGGGCGAGGAGTATTACATGATCTCCTTCCTGTCCGGCATCGACTACTGGAAGACATGCTTCGAGGGTTTCCAGGACGCCGCCGGTCAGTACGGCGTCAAGACGATATACTCCGGCGACCCGACCGCCGACGTGGCCAAGCAGGTCAGCGTGTTCGAGGAAGTGGCGGCCAAAAAGCCGAAGGGCATCGCGATCACGTGCGTAAACGCCGACGCGCTCAAAGAGCCGATCGACAAGGCCATCGCGGATGGCATCGCGGTCGTGACGTTTGATTCCGACTCGCCCGATTCCATCCGCCCGTCGTATCTGTCCACGGGCAACGAGGAAGCCGGCGCGCAGGCCGCGGCATATTTCGCCGAGAGCATGCCGGGCGGCGCCAATGTGGCCCTGCTGTACACAGTCGGCGCGGAGAACTCCGAGTCGCGCGTGCGCGGTTTTGAGAACTACTGCGCCACAAAGGCGCCGCAGGTCAAGGTCGCCGCCAAGGTCAACGACAAAGGCGACCAGATCGAGGCCACCAAGAACATGGCCGCCCAGCTGCAAGCCGACCCGACGATCAACGCCGTGTTCTGCATGGACGGCGTGGCGGGCGTCGCCGGCCCGACGGCTGTGGCCGAGTCCGGCCTGCAAGGCATCAAGGTGCTGTCGTTCGACACGGATTCGGCGGTGCTCGACATGATCAAATCCGGCCAGATTGAGGCGACTGTCGCCCAGGGCACCTACAACATGGGCTATTGGTCCATGCGCTTCCTCTTCGACCTGGCCCACAGCCTACCAAAGAAGCTCCCGCCCTCGTTTGTCGACACAGGCGTCACGATCGTCACCAAGGCCAATGTGGACGACTATTACGTGAGCGGAGGATCCCAGGCGCCGGTCGCCAGACCCGGCGCTCTCACCGGCGACCCGGGCGAGGAGTACTACATGATCTCCTTCTTGTCCGGCATCGACTATTGGAAGACGTGCTTTGAGGGTTTCCAGGACGCGGCGAACCAGTACGGCGTCAAGACGGTGTATTCCGGCGACCCGACCGCCGACGTGGCCAAGCAGGTCAGCGTATTTGAGGAAGTGGCGGCCAAAAAGCCGAAGGGCATCGCGATCACATGTGTGAACGCCGACGCACTCAAAGAACCGATCGACAACGCGATCCGGCAGGGCATTCAGGTCGTGACGTTCGACTCCGACTCACCAGACTCGCTCAGACCCTCGTATCTCTCGACGGGCAACGAGGAGGCTGGCGCCCGCGCCGCCGCGTACTTCGCGCAAATCATGCCGAGCGGCGCCAACGTGGCCCTGCTGTATACGGTCGGCGCGGAGAACTCCGAGTCGCGCGTGCGCGGCTTTGAGAACTACTGCGCCACAAAGGCACCGCAGGTCAAGGTCGCCGCCAAGGTCAATGACAAAGGCGACCAGATCGAGGCCACCAAGAACATGGCCGCCCAGTTGCAAGCCGACCCGACGATCAACGCTGTGTTCTGTATGGACGGCGTGG
>JAITDM010000181.1 GCA_031282535.1 Oscillospiraceae bacterium | reverse complement strand
TCGATCAGGGAGGCGGCCTTTTCGCGCGCCAAGCCGAACGCGCCGCCCACCAGCGTGTCCAGCCGGGGGGAGGAGACCGAGACCGTTTTGGCGCGCAGGGTCTCCGTCCGGATGGGGATCTCGGACAGGGGGACTTCGGACAGCGCCGTCCCCGCCCGGCCGATCCGGACGACCTGGTCCAGGAAAAAGCGCGCCAGTGTCCGCCGGCAGAGAAAATACGCGGGCGGGCCGCCGGCCACGATGTCCCCCACGGCGCGGCGCTCGACGCCCATGGCCATGAGAGCGCCCAGGATGTCCCTGTGGCCGATCTCGTCCTGCGGCCGATGATCGACCTTGATACAGGCCAGCAGTTCGCCGGGGTCTCCGGCGTCGCCCCAGTCGGGTTCCGTGAGGATGGCCACCGCACGGACCGCGCCGGGGAACCCGCCTTCGAAGACGACGTTTACGTCCCGGCGGCGGGCAAAATGCTGTGTGACAAGGGTTTGCTCCGCGGGGGAGAGAAACCCGGACACGGCGCGGCCCTGGCGGCACGCCTTGCGGGCCAGGTCGTCAAAATGGGGAAGCAGGTTGTCGTCCATGGTATTTTATCATCCTAAAATTTTCCATTTATGATCCGGATATGCTGTCAAAACCAGTTTCATTTTAGCACACCGCCGCACCCCGTGCAATCGGCGGCCACAGTTACCATAATATTACAATTTCCCCGGCGCAGGGGTGCCAGCCGCCATAAAACGTTGTTTTTTATAAAAACGGCGTTTTATTGTTGTTTTTATGGAAGGAAACCTTCTTAAAATTGTGTTTTCGAAAATTTTCTCTGTTTGTCGTGGTTGAAATGCATAAAAAATATTGCATTTAGGTCTTGACTTTGCGGATTTTGCAGAATATGATGGATGGGCCAGTGCCCATGGCACACTTTTTGAGAGATATGGCGCAGCAGACCAGGCGGGAAACGCTACAAGGACTGCGGCCCAATGGGTTTCGCGCGGGAGGAATGCGTCCGGGCGCGGTCGCCTCTGTGTGCAGAGGAGGAGGCCGCCGCCGGCGGGACCGTCTGTGCAGGACGGTCTTGCCCCGGGGGTTCCGCCCGCCGCGGACGCGGCGGACCGCGGACCGGGTCTCTTGCCGTATCGCAAAGGGGGCTTTCAAAACGGCCGTGCGCGTGCGCGGCGTTTTGGGGCGGGCGAGAGAGGAGATGATTGCACATCAACATGCAAGCCGTCAAAGTGTTCGGAGGTTCCGGACGGACCTCACACGGTTTGATCAGCACGAATTTTAATTTTAAGGATGTGGTACCTACATGTTTTTAAAAACATCAAGGTTCTCTGTAAGGGGAACGGGTCGCGTTGCCGCCGTGATGCTGGCCGCCGCGCTCTGCCTGTCGGCCTTCGCCATCACCGCGTACGGAGCCGGCTCGGCGGATGTGTATTACGTGGGCGCAACGGGCAACCCGGTCGGGTCCTATTTCGACGGGTCGCTGACGAACGGGTCGTACGTCGCGACGTTCTACGGGGACGACGCGCCGATAGGCGGCGTCACATTGGTGCGCAAAATCCCGATGCCCGACGTCTACATCACGAACCAAGCGGCCGGGGCCGCGTATTATTACGCGTTTGAGGCCGACTCCGTCGACGCGTACTACGTCGGCGAATCCGGCAGCCCGGCGGGCTCTTACCTCCCCGGCTCGCAGGTCAGCGGGTCGTTTGTGGACACTTATGTGAACACGGCCGGTTGGGCGCGCCTCAGCGCCGACGGCAGGATCGTCATGCCGGCTCTGACCGAAGGGGTGAACCCCATCGAGCGCAGGCTGACGGTGGCGGCCCAGGGGACCGGTTTGGCGACGGTGATCTACTCGCACACCTTCCGGTGGGATTATGTCCTCGACGCCGCATTCGACGATACCGCGTTCGCGCTCATCGCCGACAATTCGGATGCGCCGCTCACGGGCTTTGCCATTCTGGCCGCGTACAACCGCGACGGAACCCTTGCTTACACGGAAAGGACGTCGGTGGACGTCGCCGCCAACACGGCGGTCGGGCTGACGTTTGACATCGACTTGTCGGAATATCCGGCCGGCGCGTACAGCTACGGCGTATTCTACTGGAACGCCGATCACACGCCCGTGTTCCCGAGCGTTCAAAACTGATGATGATTTCTTTCACAATTTTGGGAGGTTAAGTGTATGAAAAAGTCTGCGAAAACATTCCGCAGGGCGCTTTCCCTGGTGATGGCGGCGGTGCTCGCCCTGTCCCTGACGCTGATCTCATCGTCGGTCATCACGCTGGCCGAGACATACCCCGAGCAGGAGGGCATCAACAACACAGACCCCTTGGCCGAGGGCCGCGTCGTGGACAAATCCGTCTACATGGACAAGAGCAAGCCCATCGAGGTCAGGGTAAAGGCCCTGCTGGACCAGATGACGCTGAAAGAAAAAGTGGGGCAGATGACCCAGCTGCAGCGCCCCAACAACACCAACGCCAAAAACTTTTACATCGGCTCGGTCCTGTCGGGCGGAGGTTCGGTTCCCGGCAATACGTTTGGTCTTTCCGTGGCGAACGGCGGGGACGGCATGGGCAACACCGTGTCCGGATGGTTGGATTCATATGACCAGTGGCAGACCGCGATGGACGAGACGCCCCTCGGCATCCCGGTCCTCTACGAGATCGATGCCGTCCACGGCACGGTCCACGCGCCCGGCACGACGGTCTTTCCCCACGCGTCCGGCGCGGCGTCCGGGGATCCGCAGCTTTTGGAGCAGATAGGCCGCGCGGTCGCCACCGAAATGCGCGCGCTGGAGCTGTTCGCCAGCTTCTCGCCGGCCATCGTCATGGGGCAGAACCCCCGCTGGGGCCGCTACCATGAGGGCTGGGGCCACGACCGTGAGAAGAACGGCATATCCGGCAACTACTACTCCATGGGCTTCCAGGGCGGCAGGCCGGACAAGTGGGACGGCCTCGACACCGGAGAGCCGGGCGACAAAAACCAGTACGCGTTCCTTGGCAACGGCGCCCAGGTCGTCGGCACGATGAAGCACTTCACCACGGAGGGCTCCACCGTCAACGGCGCGAACGCCGGCAATGGATTCTATTACAACCCCAACTTCCCGATCGTCGGCTACGGCGCCTATGGCAGCCTCTCCATGGATCAGCTGGCCAACATGAAGGCGCTGAAAGAGCTCACGCCGGAGCAGCTGAAGGCCGACCCGGAAGTCTGGGACATGCTGAACGCCTACAGGATCATGGTCGAGGGCGGCGTGCGCAGCCTGATGCCTTCGTACAACTACTTCAACGGCCTGAGAATGCATGAGTTCACATCCATGCTCAATGTCATCAAGAAGCCCGTGTCGGAGGGTGGGTTCGGCTTCACGGGGTTTGTGGTCAGCGACTACAACTCCGGCCATGCCGATCCCTACGCGCCCTCCACGGCGGCGGGCAGGCAGGAGTACATGGAGTTCTTCTATGGGAAACCGACGCATTTTGACGGCTCCGCCTTCAGCGCGCAGGAGGTCAGGATAGCGGCGTTTGTGAACGCCGGAGGCGATATGGACATGGCGGTCAGCACGACGGCCTTTACCACCGACCTGATCAAGCTGGTGCGCAGTGGCATCGTCCCGATCTCGCGCATCGACGACGCCGTCACCAGGATCCTGCGCGTCAAGTTTGAGCTGGGCCTGTTCGACAGGCCGACACTTGTGAAAGCCGAAACAGGCGAAACGCGCAACGAACGGCTCGCCGCCGCGACGGCGAAGGCGAAAACACAGCTCAGAAAACCCGAAACCGTGGCGTTGGCCCGGCAGGCTGTCCGCGAGTCCATGGTGCTGCTCAAGAACAAGGACAAAGTGATGGCGACGCTGAAGGACGTCCCCGGTAATAAGATCATGGTGACCGGGCGCTTCGCCAACAACATCGGCTGGCAGCTCGGCGGCTGGACCAGGGTGTGGCAGGGGGAATCCTCCACGAACCACAATTTCTATGCCGGCGACACACTGCTGGAGGCCATCGCGCAGGTCAAGACCGACGGCAACTTCGGCGCCAACGGGTCGGGCGCCGGCGCCCAGTTCAACATCACCGGCGCGCGCAACGCCGGCGACGACAATGAGTACGACGTGGTGCTCGTGACCGTCGGCGAGACCGCGTACGCCGAGGGCAACGGCGACACAACCCTCACCGGCACCGTTTTGGGCACGATCATATCCCACACCCTGCAGCTGCACCCCACCGATTACGCCACGCTCCAAAACGCGAAGGCCAACTACCCCGGGGCGAAGATCGTCGTGATCTCCTACTCCGCGCGTCCGCTGGTTCTGGACAACGTGATCGACGACATCGACGCCTATGTCCAGGTGTGGTGGCCCGGCACCGAGGGCCGCGGCATGACCGACATCCTGTTCGGCGACTACGACTTCACGGGCAAGACCGCCTTCCCGTGGTACTGGCACCCCGAGTGGATCGGCTTCAACGACGACCCCAGCAAGCCCTATATGTTTGACATCGGCGCCGGCCTCACGAAAAACGAGGAGTACAACGACGCCACGCCGCTTCCGGTCAGGCCGTCCGGCGATCTCCGCCAAGGCCCGGCCATTGTCGTCAGGCCCACCGGCACGTCCGCCATCAGCGGTACGATTTACACATGGGTCGCCAACGCCGCCAACAACGTGGTAACCCCGAATTACAACGCCGAGCCGTTCAAGCCGACCTACATCCAGCCTGTTTACGGCAAGGGCGGTCTGCTCGCGTCCACGCGGATTACCACGCCCACCACGGCCAACTGGTGCGGCGACACCTGGGTCGAGTACAAGATCAACGTCGTGCGTGGCGGCACGTACAACGTGAGCTTCGCGCGGACCGGCTCCGGAACCGCTGCCGACGCCGTCAAAGTTTTGGTAGACGGTGTGGAAAAGGCGTCGTACACCGTGACCGGCATGACGACCGCTCAGCCGGTGGATCTCGGCGCCGGCGAGCACATCCTGCGTGTGGCGTTTGCCAGCAGCGCCCAAAACGTGACGGTGACCAGCATCAACATCGCCGCGGCCGAGGAGCCGAGCGCGTTCGCGGCCGACGTGGACACCCTGGTGGCCGGTTACAACGCCAACATCAACGTGTCCGGCGCGGCAGGCACAAGAGCCGTGTTGGTGAGCAGCGGCCGCGACGTCATAGCCGAGGCCGCTTTGGCTGACGGCGGCGCGAGGCTCAGCGTGCCCAAGGACAAAGCCGTGGCGGGGACCTATTTCATCATGGTCTACAATGGAGACACGTTTGTAGGCAGCAGGGATCTGTCCATTGTCCCGCTGCCCGACGACGTGTGGTCGATCCGTGTTGAGACCGAAAGCAACATGGTTAAGGCGTATTTCAACACGACCATCGCGTTGGATGCGGCTCGATTTGACGTGACCTTGAACGGCGTATCCGTGGGCGGCATACTTGAAGCCAGCGGGAAATCCATCCTCTTCTCCGACGCCAACGCAAGCGATTACGCCGGCGGCGAGGATGTGGTCATCTCCGGCGTCAGGCTGCCCGGTCTGTTCCCGGATTACGTGTTCACCTACAAGGGCAAACTGGAGAAAAAATAAGCGCGAAGCCTTTGTCTAAACCGCGCATGCGGTACGCAAAGGCAAGGGCCGGGGGAATACCCCCGGCCCTTTTTTGGGTGCAATACAACAAGCGTCCGTGCGAACCGGATGCGAAACCACCCCGTCAGCGGCTGCGCCGCCATTCCCCTCCGGCGGGATAGGAGCGCGGGCGAGGTGAAAAGCTCCAAACAGCACCTAAATACTTGACAAAACAGCACCGATATGTTACAATGACGGTATCATAAAAACGGAAAGGAACGTAAAACCATGCAAATAACGTTGTCAGATTTGAAGGTCAACGTCGGGAAATACGTTGACTTGGCGGAAACGGAGGACGTCGTAATTACCAAATACGGCAAGCCGACCGCAAAAATCGTGCGGTTCGACAAAGAACCGTGGTACTCGAAAACGATGCCAGGGAAAATCACCTCCGTTGAGCAGCTGTTTGGGACACTCCCGAACGACATTGACATTGACGATGTGAGAACGGAGCGGCTGACAAAATGACGGTTTTGCTTGACACCAACATTATTATGGACGCATTACAGGAGCGTCAACCGCATGATGCGGCAGCGAAGGAGATACTGCGCCGCTCCCAAAGCGGCGGGCTTGATTGTCTGTTTACCGCCAACGCCGCCACGGACATTTTCTTTCTGTATAGCAAAGCGCGGGATTTGCTGTCGGCGCGGGCTGTGCTCTCGTTTTTGCTTACGCATTATGAAGTTGTGTCCATAACGCAGGAGGACTGCGTTAATGCTATGGCCGCAGGCATAGACGATTTCGAGGACGCGCTTGTCGCGGTCTGCGCGGCGAAGGCGAAGGTTGACTATATCGTCACCCGCGACGAAAAATTCCTTCAAAGCAACTCGCCCATTCCGCTGATTAGCGCCGAGGCATTGCTGGAAAAATTACATGCCACTGACAAGTAAATGAAAATTCTCAATTCTCAATTTTCAATTGCCAATGGCCGCCTCTTCTATTCACTGCGACAAATATCAGTTGTGGGAGACGCGGATTAGGGTTTGTTTTTCGAGTGTGTCTGAATATACTCATCTATACTGTCGATGATGTACAGATGCCCGGTGGTATGCAACCCTTCGTAACAGCTTTTGATGAAATCCGTCGCCCCGGTGCGATACAAATGGTTAAAAGCGTCTTGTCCGCTCATTTTCTTTTCAATTTTGTAGATTTCCACGCAGAAACCTAAGAATAGGACTTCATCTTTTATTTCGCACATAATCATTGTTCCTCCGGAAAAGTGATTTCTCCTGTGATCAATTCTTCTTCAAGCATATCGTAAAGAATCGGATAGCTAAGATGCCACAATTTCGTTTTCTCTTTCTCCAAAAGTTTATACAAACGCGAATTGTACAGGAGTATAGATGCGGCTTCAGCCGTAATATGGCGGTTGTCCATCAGCAGCTGAATGATACCCGGCGTGATAAATGTGAGCACCACGCCGATATTTTCTTGACTTGGTGCATAGTCAGTCATTTATTTTTCCTCCTAACGCAATGGATTTCACAAACCTCAGCATCGACAATGCTCTTTCTGTGGTGAAACAATACTGATTGAACAGTTTGAATGGTTTCAAGGCAAGCAAAGTGGCTTCAATCGTGAACTGCTTGATAACAAGCGCTTGAATCGTAGGGAAGACTCTGTCATCGGCAACTGGCCCGAACACAATGTCATATGGCTTGCCTGTATAAGACTTCAGCCGATTGTCCCGTACAAATGCTAACCATTCGACGTTTGCTTCCGGAAAAATAGCAATATCCAATGTCGCCTTTGCAGTCGCTTCATCGTATTCATACATGTTCACTGTGGGAACGCCTATCCCACGGCGCTCAACCACAGTATCGGCAAATCTCTTAGCTTGTCCTTCATTGCTCGTCAGATAAAATCCGTCCCCAAAGTCAAGTCCTCGCGTTTGCACGATCAGCTTTGGTTTTTCAACTGCCATATTGCTGCCATGATACAACAGCATATTTCTCACCCCATTGCTAATTTAGTATATCACAGCATCAAAAAGATGGCAAGACAAAACCGTGCGGCCAAACGGATTGTGCGGCCTTTCATAACTCGCAGCTGGCGCCCTGTCATAAATAGATCTGATCATCCATAATTTTCCATATATTGGCCCACTGTCTGGTATTTTGCCGCCGGAATCATGGCGGTGTGTGGATCCCGGCAGAGAGAAAAAATAGATAAAATGCAACTGAAACAGATGAATATGCATCAATAACAGTGATTTCGTGCGAAAAAGTGATGTTTTTATAAAGCAAAAGATCACTATTGACAAAGCTGAAATTGTATGGTATAGTGCCTTCCATATAAAACGCCTTCTGCACGGCGGTGTGTTTGCGGCAGGCGCATTTGTCCATCATCGAGGAACAAAGAAGTTCTTATGTGAAGCTGGGCTCGCATGAGGGCTTCTTTTTTGCTTTCTGAAAGGGCGTGCATGTCAATATGATCCGGTTGCAGCAGCTGAACAAGAGCTTTGGAAAATTGCATGTGCTTAAAAATATCAACCTGCACGTGCGGCCGGGGGAAAAGGTCGTGGTGATCGGCCCCTCCGGCAGTGGAAAAAGTACGCTGATCCGCTGTATCAATTATTTGGAAAAACCTACCAACGGACGGGTGACTGTGGATGGCGTCGAACTGACCAAGCCGAAGGCGCCTGTGAACCGCGTGCGCCAGTCCGCGGCCATGGTGTTTCAAGAATTCAACCTCTACCCGCACAAAACTGTGCTGGACAACCTGACGCTGGCGCCCATCAAGGTACAGAAAGTGGACAGAAAGGAGGCGGAACGCACGGGCAGGCTGTATCTGGAACGCGTGGGCCTGTCCGAAAAAGCCGGCGCGTACCCATCCCAGCTCTCCGGCGGCCAAAAACAACGGGTGGCGATCGCCCGGGCCCTGAACATGCACCCCAAGATCATCCTCTTCGACGAACCGACGTCCGCGCTGGACCCGGAGATGATCCAGGAGGTCCTCGACGTCATGATCGGACTTTCCCGGGAAAACATCACGATGGTGGTGGTCACCCACGAGATGGGCTTTGCCCGCCAGGTGGCGGACCGGGTCGTCTTCATGGACAACGGAGAGATTGTGGAAGACGGCGTGCCGGAGCACTTTTTTAGTCATCCCAAAAACGAACGCGCGAAACTCTTTTTGAGTAAAATTTTGCGGTAAAGGGGTTTTAAAAGATGAAAAAGGCATTTGTTTTGTCCATCGTTGCACTGCTCCTGACACTGGCCGGCTGTGCGGGCGGCAGCTCCGCCACACCGACGCCCACACCCACGCCGACACCGCCGTCGGCGCCGGCCGCCGGCACCGACGTCACAGACGAGGCGCCGCCGCTGGCGGGCGATGCGCTGCCCGCCGAAGTACAGGCCATCGCGGACCGCGGGGTGCTGCGCGTGGGCGTGAAGGTGGACGTGCCCCAGTTTGGCTACTTGAACCCGGACACAAACGAGCAGGAGGGCATGGAGGCCGACCTGGCGCGCGAACTGGCCCGGCGCATCGTCGGCGACGAGAGCGCCGTGGAATTCCAAGCCGTCACCGCCAAGACGCGCGGCCCGCTGCTGGACAACGAAGAGGTGGACATGGTGATCGCCACCTTCACCATCACGGAGGAGCGCAAGCTGTCTTACAATTTCACCCAGCCCTATTTTGTGGACGGCATCGGCTTCTTGGTGAAGCGCGACCTCGGCGCGCTGACCATCGCGGACCTCGACGGCAAGACCGTCGCCGTCGCGCAGAGCGCCACCACCAAGGACGCGCTGGATGAAAAGGCCGCCGAACTGGGCATCACGTTCCAGTACAGCGAATACGCCAGCTATCCGGAGGCGAAGACCGCGCTGACATCCGGCCGCGTGGACGCGTTCAGCGTGGACAAATCCATTTTGCTCGGGTACGTGGACGACACGACCGTCATCCTGGAGGAGACGTTCAAACCGCAGGAATACGGCATCGCCAGCAAACTGGACAAAACAGAGCTGGCCGCTTATCTGGACGACTTCATCAGCGAGATCAAAACGGACGGAACCCTGGACGCCCTGGTAGAGAAGTGGGCGCTGTAGTGGTTAGAAAATAGTTGTTGGTAGACGGGGGACGCGTGTGCGCGTGATGCGCGCTCCGGTCTGTCGTGGAGAGGGAGGGTCGTCAACATGATGCGCGCCAACGGCCCCTTTGCGTTGTTTAAGTGGGAGGCGCTTTTGGGGGATTTTCCATTTTTTCTGGAAGGTCTTCTGTACACGTTTGTGATCTCCCTGAGCGCGCTCCTGCTGGCCCTGGCGCTCGGGATTGTCTTCGGACTGCTGTCCTCCGCCGCCTTTCCGCCCGCCCGCGCCGCCGCGCGGGTCTACGTCGAGTTCTTTCAAAACACCCCGCTGCTGATACAGGTGTTCTTCCTGTACAACGGCCTCCCGTTTCTCGGCCTTGTGCTCGACGTGACGACCATCGGCATTTTGGGCGTCGGGCTCTACCACGGCGCCTACATCACCGAAGTGGTGCGCGCCGGGATCGGGTCCGTCGGCCGGGGCCAGCGCGAGGCCGCGCTGTCGCAGGGCCTCGCCTACAGCCAGATGATGGGGTACATCGTGCTGCCGCAGGCCGTTCGCGTCATGCTCCCGCCGCTCACCATGCAGGCGGTCAACTTGATCAAAAACACCTCGGTGGTGGCCATCATCGCGGGGAGCGACATCATGTTTGCCGCCAATTCCTGGAGCAGCGGCAACCTGTACTACGGGCCGGCCTACGTGGCCGCCGGCGTCCTGTACTTCTGCCTCTGTTTCCCGCTGGCCAAATTGGCCTCGTACCTGGAGCGGCGGGCCAAACAGGCGTTTGGGCAGGCCGACCCCGGTCAGGCGGACGCCGCGGCGACGCGGGCCGCGGCAAAGGGGGCGGTGACCGGTGGCTGAGATCTTTACCGTGAACAACATGCGCTTTCTTTTGATGGGCCTGGGCAAGACGCTCTACATCTCCGCCGTTTCGCTGGTGCTGAGCACCTTCCTCGGCTGCGTGCTGGGCGTGGCGCGCAACGGCCGCTTTGCCCCGACCAAACTCCTCTCCACGATCTACATCGAGGCGGTGCGCAACATCCCCAACCTCTTGTGGATCTATGTGGTCTTTCTGGTTTTGCGGCTCAAATCCACACCCGCCGGCATCGTCAGTTTTACGCTGTTCACCTCCGCCGCGATCGGCGAGATCGTGCGCGGCGGGTTGAGCGCCGTGGGAATCGGACAGATAGAAGCCGCCAAATCCCAGGGACTCACGCGCCTGCAGCGGCTGCTCTATATCATTTTGCCGCAGACGTTTCGAAAGATCATCCCCACGCTCGTCTCTCAGTTTGTCACCCTCATCAAGGACACCAGCTTTCTGTGGTCCGTGGTGGCGATACAGGAGCTCACCGGGAGCGCCACCATCTTGATGGGCCGCTACTACCAGATCGATCAGGTTCTGATCTTGTACGGGCTGCTGGCGCTGGTGTATTTCCTGGTCAATTTTACCATCTCTGCGATGTTCAGAAACCTGGAGAAGCGCCTGTCGCATTAGAAATCACGCCCCGGTGAGCCGCCGCGAAGGAGGTGGTGCGTTTGGTCGCAGGCAAACGGACACCGCGAAACCGGAGGAAACGAAAGAAAGAACATAAGAGAACACAATTGTAAAAAGAAGGAGGTCAGTTTGTGAAAAAGGCATTTGCGCGGGCCCTGGCGGCGGTGATGCTGCTGGTCTGTACCACGGTGACGGCGTGGGGCGAGCCCGCCGTTTTGGAGCCTGTCCCGGAGGCGGACGAGACCGATCTGAACTGCATGTTGATCGCCGTCGGCAAAGACGCGTCGCCCACGGGCTATGTCATCGTGGGACACAACGAGGACGACAGCGGACGCATCAAGATGCGCCACGGCTACGTGGAACCCGCCACTTGGCCGGCCGGCACCGCGCTGCCCGCCGAGAACGGAAGGGCGGCCATTCCGCAGGTGGAAAACACCTTTGGATTTTTCTGGTCCCAGGCCAAAGCGGCCACCGGCGGCTTCTCCAATGCGGACGGTTTTTTAAATGAGAACGGCGTCTTTCTGGTCAGCAACAGCAACGCGAGTTCCAAACAGAGCACCTCCGATCCCGCCCGCCTGACGGACGGCGGCATCGAGTACAATCTCAGACGCGTGGTGGCGGAACGGGCCACCAGTGCCAGGCACGCGTGCGAGATCATCATCGACATGGTGGAGACCTACGGGTATGCGCCCTCCGGCCGCGCCTACACGGTGGCGGACAAAAACGAGATCTGGATGGTGCAGATCGTCAGCGGCA
This sequence comes from Oscillospiraceae bacterium, assembly GCA_031282535.1. Lineage (GTDB taxonomy): Bacteria > Bacillota > Clostridia > Oscillospirales > UBA929 > JAIRTA01. The sequence goes on along the minus strand of JAITDM010000181.1, from coordinate 6,598 downwards.
AACACTATGTCGCGGTCCGTGTGCCGGACGACCATGTGGCCGTCATGCCCAACCACTACACCGTGCACGGTCTGGACGAATACGAGGACATCCTCTATTCCGACAAACTGGTGGAGTACGCCATCGAGATGGGTTGGTACACGCCCGCCGTGCCGGGCGACTACAGCGACTTTGACTTCGCCTATGTCTACCAGGCCGCCGGCTCGTACAAGGCCGCCGCCAACACGTTGCGCCAGAAGTATGCGCAGGCGTTCCTCCTGGGCGAAGTGGTCGAGGATTATTTCCCGTTCTCCGTGAAGGTCGACGGAAAGGTCTCTCTGGAGACCGTGAAGGCGATCTTGAGCTACCACTACGAGGGCACGGTGGACGACCCGGCGGACCGCAGGATCCCACCGGGCAACGCGCCGCACGACACCAACATCCGGCGCATCTGCACGGGCGCCACCATCGAGAGCGCCATCTGCCAGTTCACGGCGGATCCGAAACTGACCACGTTGTGGATGGCGTTCGGCCGTCCCTGCGAACTGCCCTACATCCCGCTGCATCCGCTGACGGGGTCCATCCCTGTCGAGATTCAGCAGATGGAGGATCCGGCGTACGAATTGGCGACCCATTTGCAGCCCAATCCGCCGCTGATGGCGTATGAAAACACGGGCTGGCAGGAGTTCCGCAACTTCCAGGGGATGCTCGAAATGGTCTATGACCAGCACATCGAGTCCGTTGGCGCGCTCATCAAGGACTATATGGACGAGCTGTACCCGGCCAACCTGGCGCTGGTCGCCTCCGGGGACCTGAGCGCGGCGGCGCAGTTTGACCAGACCGTGACGTCCAGCGCGCTCCGGATGCTCAAGGACTACGCGAACACGGTGATCCCGGTCGTGCCGCTCGAAGGCGGCTACATCAACCGCGTGAGTCCGCAGCCGGTCTACGACCTGTTCTTCACGATGCCCGGCGGCGCGCAGCCCGCCGAGTCCTCCCTGCGGTTCGGCATGAACTTCCTGAATACCAGTTCGCAGTACGTCTCTCCGATCGCGGGGTCCCTCACGTCGCTGGGGGAGAACCGCTGGAAGGTCTCCTTCACCACGGCCGGGCTCGCCTCCCGGGCGCCGAGCGCCGGTGTGTACGAACACATTTTCGGCGGCCGCACGACGCAGGGGGAAGGCTTTACGGGTCTGCTGAAGCTGCAGTTCACCGACGAGGACATTCTCGCGCCCACGGGGGATCTGCAGCTCGCCACCGAGGCGCACCACGTGAAGGCGGGCGACTACTTCACCGTGGGCACCGCCTTTGTCAAGCAGATGAGCAGCAACACCGCCGTCCTCACCTACACGTATGACGACAGCCTTTTTGAGTACGCCAACTTTGTCCCCGCCGAGGGCGTTACCGTCATCGACATCACGCACGCGGCCGGCAGCGCCAAGGTCACGGTGGCCGCGATGAATTACGATCTGCAAAACGTCGGCGACCTCATGCTCCACGCCAAGCCGACGGCCAAACTCAGCAACGAGTATCAGTCGCTCTCGGTGCACATCGCCTATGTGCTGCGCAACAACGCATGGGTCAAGAGCATCCGGGAGGACACCGCCTCCGTTTCCTTCACCACGGTGGGCAACGGCGGCGGCGGCCAGCCGGCGGTGCCGGGCGACACCGACGGAGACGGTCTCGTCGATCTGCGGGATCTCTCCAACATCATCGACATGTTCGGCGTCGGCAGCACGGACAGCCAGTGGACCATCCGGTATGTCTTCTTTGACTTCAACAACAACGGGACCATCGACATCTCAGACATTGCGTACGTGGCCAAATTGATCCAATGAGACCGGACGGATGCGCGGACGGGCGGGCGGGCCCGCCCGTCCGTGCATCCCCAAGCAAAGATCCCAAAGCAAAGGCGGGGAAATGTATGCTGCAGGTACTGGGGAAGCACAGGAGAAAAATCAAAATCCTGGGCATATCGGTCGTGTTGGTGGCCGTACTGCTGTTTAGCGTGGCCGATCTCCGGGAACAGCGCGCCGCGGCGGGGCAAACCGTGATCGTCACGGTGACGGCGGCGTCCGTGGACGACCTGTACGGGTATCAATTTCAAATGAATTACGATCCGGAGGCGCTGGAGTACACGGGGACGCTGACGTCCCATCTCCCACAGATACAGACGATTTTTGCAAAACCCTTCGACGGGTATCAGCTCGTGGGCGCCACCATGGTCGGCGAGCAGCCGGGCCTCAGTTTCGAAGAGCAGGATGTCTGTCAAATGTCCTTTACCGCACGCAAAAACTGCGTGCTTTCGGACGCGCTGTCTGTCAGCGATGTGGGCGTCGTGTCCTCCGATCTGGCCTACGAGACGGCCGTGTCCGGCTGGCGCTGCCAGGCGGTCGTCTCGTGAGAGCGTCCGATACCGCCGGAAAGCTGGTGCTGCGTATGAACAAGATGAGAAACCGCCGGTCACGCTGCGCGGCGGCGGTGTTGGCCGTCTGCCTGACGGCGGCCTTGGCGCCGCGCGCGCTGGGCACACGGGAGAGCGCCGGGGCCGCGGATTTTTTCAGCGGACCTGCGGCCGGTGAATTATCCAGTATTTACCAAATTGTGTACTTTGGGGAGAACCCCGCGCAGGACGCCGCCGGCGCCTGGCGTGTGCTCGCGGTGGACGACGACGAGGTGTTCCTGCTCTCGGAGACGTGGGTCAAGGTGTACCGCACCACCAAGGACAATCTCTTTTTCTACGGGAACTGGGAGGAGAGGCGTTGGCTCACCGACGCGTACCCGCACAGTTTTACCCCCGTGGAGCGCGCGGCCGTGAGGCCGCAGCGGGTGCTGGACGAGGCGGATCGGGACTTGGGCAGCCAAACGGCGGTGTACGACCCCCAGGGCGACCCGTTTTTCCTCCTGTCGTCGGAGGAGGTCACGGACAGCCGTCGTTTCCCCCGGGGGTCCGCGGACAGGCGGATGGCGGACGGCACATCCTGGTGGCTGCGGTCGCCGGGGGATTTCGACGAACGCAACGCGGCGTTCATTGACGGCGCCGGATTCGTCAACCTGTCCGGCTACGGCGCGGCTCTCCGGGACGTCGGCCTTCGGCCCGCCTGCAAGCTGGCGCTCAGCGCCGTCGTCTTCGTCTCCGACGCCGCGGGCGGCAAGCCTTCCACGGCGGCGGCGGCTTTGTCGCCGGTACCGGCCGCGCCGGCCGGCGCGGTCAAATTGACGCTCCGGGACGACGCCTTGCAGGCGCCGCACCTCACACTGGCGGGCGCGAGCAATCCAAGCGAAACCATACGGTTTGCCTACCGCGGCGCCCCTGCCGGCGCGGGCCGGTATCTCGCCTGTACCCTGGCAAACAGTGAGGGCCGCGTCGTCTTTTACGGCCGGCTGGCCGACTGTCGGGACACGGCGGACGGCACGCTGCGCATCCCCATGCGGGGCGTCGGCGACGGGCGTTATCTTCTCAGCATTTTCAGCGAATGGGACCGCGGTCCCTATGCGACCGACTGCGCCGGGGAACCGGTGGAGATGGCGTTGTCGGTGCTGGACGGGCGGGGACAGGTGGCGTACGAGGGCGACACGGATCCGGACGCGCCGGCGCTTCTTTTGACCCCCGTGGACTCCGAAGCCGCACCAGGCGGCGCGGTGACCCTGTCCGCCGCCTTTGACAGGCAGCTCGACGCCAACGTGGCGCTGCTTCGCTGCCGCTTTGACGGCGGCCGGCTGTCCTGCGAGGCGTTCACGCCCGGAGACGGCGTCACGGTGCTGGACATCGACGAGACCGCAGACGGGCAGGTCCGGGTCGTCGTGATGGCGCCGGACTACGCCATGCGGGAATTGGGGCATTTTCGGCTGCGTGCGGGAGAGGGGCTGACGCCGGCCGGCGACTATGAGGACGTCACGCTCCGGGTCGAGTATGTCGTGCGGGAGGCGCCGGACCGCAAGGATCTCCAAACGGCCGACGCCGGCGCGTACGTCCGCATCGCCGCAGGCGAAGCGGCACCGGGCGACACAGACGGAGACGGCGTCGTGGACCTGCTGGATCTGTCCAACGTGATCGACTGGTTTGGCGCCGACCATCTTCACCCGCAGTGGGCCTCCCTCTGCGTCCGCTTCGACAGCAACGGCAACGGCGTGATCGACATCGCCGACATCGCCCGCGTGGCCAAACAGATCGACGCGGGGTCCTGAGTGTTTTCGCCCGAGTCACACGCCAGACTCCGCGCAAACAAAGGATCGCATGTCTTCCGACATGCGATCCCTGTTCGCGCCTGCCATGACGATACGGGCCAATTCAAATCATGAGGCACTATTGACAACAACCCTTGCGCGTTTTAGCCATTCACCGGCATCCCACCGGCACCGGCCTGAAAACGCAGACATCCGTGCTGCTGCCCAGTCCTAGTATCCCCGCCGCCGGCGTTTCTATTCAAACTATCAATGCTCCCCGGAGGATATGTCGATGTCTGGGGCGCCGCCGGTTTTGGGGTGTTTCATCGCGTACATCTGCTTGTCCGCGATGTCCATCAGGCCGTCGACGTCGCGCGCGTCGCCGGGGAAATGCGAAACGCCGTAGCTGACCCCCAAAAACGGCACTTGGCTGTCCGGCAGCCGGGACGGCAGAGAGGAGACGTTCTTTAAAAACGCCTCCAGATTCGGGTCCGTGAACAGACAGACGAATTCGTCGCCGCCCACGCGGTAGAACCCGCCCTTCTCGCCCAGCATTTTCTTGACCTCCTGCGCAAAGAAATACAGATAGTTGTCTCCCACGGCGTGTCCGTAGGTGTCGTTGATCGTTTTGAAACGGTTTAAATCGAAGTAAATCAGATGAAACGGGATCTCCCGCGTCACAAGGCTGTTTAAGTCGGACGTCAGGACGCCCCGGCTTCGAAGCTGCGTCAAACCGTCGTAATAGACCAGCGTCTCCAAGGAGCGGATCTGCGCCGCACTCACAACAATCTGGTGGATGTTTTCGTAGTTGAGGAAGATGGCCACCGCCAGCAAAAGCAGGGCCACCACCCGTATGGCGATGAAGTCCCCGTAGAGCATCGCGTTGTTGAGGGCGAAGATGGCGGCAAACCAACACATGCTGATCCACATCAGCGAAGCGCCGTGTTTGGGCGGAATGTTCTTGACAATGAGCAGGAAGGTGCGCTTGACAAAGCGGTAAAACGGAGCATATGTCAGCAGGTACAAAAGCGTCTGAATCAAAAACACATTGCGCGCCGTGTCCTCCCGCGGGAGGAGCCGCGAGATGTGCACGGACAGGGAAAACATCAAAAATGTGTACACCCAGGCGGAGCAGCCGATGCTCACCAGTTTTTGCGGCGTGAGATCATAGAGCTTCAGAACAGGGTAAAACAACAGACAGCCAAAGAAAATAAACAGGCCGTTGCCCTGGCCGATCCCAATAAGCAGACCCAGCAGCCAGACGGCGCCGGCAAACAGGATGATGGTGGAACAGGCCAGGACGACGTACGTCACTGCCTTTCCATGCCGCCTCGTGGAGCAGCGGTCGATGATCAACAGATTGGCAATCAACATCTCCACAGGCACCAGGAGCTGAAGAAGCATCGTGATAGCGCACTCACCCCATTTCTGCCGTGATAAGAACAATATACCACATTTTAAGTAGACTTTCAACCATCACGCGCTGTTCTCTGAACTTACCATAAATTACCTTCCTCGAAAAGCACGCTCCGTACAGGATTTGGCGGCGCTTTTGGCGGACTTTTGGCGGACTTCTCGCAAAAAGGCTTGCATTCTCTGCGGTAACAGTATATAGTAAATAGATGGTTGACGGGCCCGCGCCGGGCGCGGCGGGGTTCGCCTGGCCGGACGACCGACGGGACGCCGGCCATATTTTGTAATTTGGGGAGGAACACCATGCTTTTGTCTTGGATCCACAGCGGAGCGCTGTGGGCGGCGGCGGACGGAGCCGCGGCGGCGACGGACGCGGGGAGCGGCAATCTGCTCTCGCTGCTCATGCTGCCGCTGCTTGCCGCCGTCTTCTACTTTCTGATCATCCGGCCCGAGAGCAAGCGGAAAAAGGCCGCGGCCAAGCTGCGCAACGAACTGATCGTGGGCGACGAGATCACCACGATCGGCGGCCTCGTGGGGCGCGTCGTCGCCATCAAGGACGACGCCGTCACCCTGGAGACCGGCGCGGACAAGGTCAAGATCAAGATCATGCGCTGGGCCATCTCCTCGAAGGGCGCACAGCCCGCCGAGTGAGTCCGGCGCCGCGCGAACCCGCGTTTCGTACATTGTCGCCGCGAAGCGGCAGCAAAAAACAAGAATTTGGGTTGTGGGTTGCAGGTGCAACCCACGTTGGGCACATACGTCCCTCTCCCTTCGCATAGGATGATTCCACAAAGTTCATCGAGTGGGGAGGGGTCGCGATGCCGGACCCAAGGGCACGCGGGCGCCAGCCGGCGCGCGTACGCGCGCCGCGCGACGGCGCGGTATCCAAAGAGGAGCATACGGCCAAGAGGCTGTTCGTCCGTCTGGGCGTCAGCCTGGCCGTGTCGCTGGCGTTTGTCTGCGCGGGGGCGCTGCTGATCACCGGCGAGGTGCTGCCGCCCGATGTGCTCGGCGTGTGGCCGGTGGGTGCCGGGGGCCT
>JAITDM010000110.1 GCA_031282535.1 Oscillospiraceae bacterium | reverse complement strand
TGCGGCCGGGGTTTCGGCCAACCGGGCCGCGTCGGCCGCAGCCGTGTCGGCCGGCTGTCCGGCCGCGGGCGGGGCGCTGGACGTCGCGCGGATCATCGCGCGCAGGGTGTCGATGTCCGCCACCCCGGGCAGTCCGGTGCCCCCGGCCGGATCGACCGCGGCACCGCGCCCGAAGATGGCGAGGATCTCTGTCTCGAGTGAGGCCGCCGTGTGCGGGGAGATGGCCTCCCGGTGGACCGCGCCGTCCGGGCTGCGCCCGGGCGCATCGGGCGCCGCGGGGCCCGCCTCCGGCGCGGCCGGCGGCGTGTCCGCCGCGGACCCGGGGGCGGCGGCGTCCTGCGCGGCGCCCCGGGGCATGCCGGCGGCGCCCGCGCCGGGGGTCTGCCCGGCCGCGGCGCGCCCGGACAGGAATGCGGCCGCCGCGGCGGCGGTCCGCGCGTCCGCGCGGCCGGCTGTGTCCGCGGCGGGGAAGAGCAGGTCGACCAGGTCGGCGAGCTGCCGGCCGAGCATCAGGTCCTGCCGGCTCATCCGGTTCAAGAGGGCGACGGACTGCTTGTCGAGGGGGATGTTGTGCGCCCGCAGGAACACGGCCTGTTCCGGGGTGATGTCGGGGATGGAGACGAGGGCCGAGGCCAGCCATCGGAACAGACGTTCCGCAGGCGGCAGGCCGGCGTTCAGCATCGCCGAGACCAGGCGCACATTTTGGGGGGTCTGCCCGGCTTTCCACTGGTGCAGCAGCGACCGGGCGTCGGGGCGCCCGTCGGCCGCCTTCACCAGCAGCGTCCCGTCGGACTGCCCGGAGACGGTCAGCCACAGCGTGTCGCCGGGCGACGCCTGCAAAACGGTTTCGCTGCGCGCCGACAAGACCGCGCCGTCCGGCAGCCGGAGCGTGAGCTGCCGCCCGGCGGCGGTCAGCACCTCCGCTTCCAGCACGTCGCCCACAGCCGCGGGGCGGCCGCATTCCTGCGCGTCGACCGGCGCCCGGCCGACCGGCGGCATAGATGTATCGATCCTCATGGCGAACCTCGTTTCTCTCCACACGCCAAGCGGGGCGTCCGTGCGCCCTCGCTTTCTCCTACTATAGTATCGTGCGCCCGCGCCCGTAAAATTACGTTCATGGGTAGAAAAACTTGCATGTCATTTTCTATAGTATCGTGTGCCCGTGCCCGCAAAATTACGCCCCGGCGCAGAAAAAATCCCGGCCGCCCGGCGCGCTGCGGCCGGGCAAGTCCCAAATCCTGAAGTGGTACCTAATTGACGCGGCGGGGGAATTTTGCTACAATATAGGGGGATGCCGCGCCCGACGGCGGCGCCGGCCGGCATGTCCGGGTGCCGGACGGAAGGAGGACGCCATGGGAGAAGAGGACGAGCGGCTGTGCGACGCGCGTTACATCCGCGCCCTGCTGGCCCGGCACGGGTTTCATTTTTCCCGCGCGCGGGGGCAGAACTTTCTCACGGCGGACTGGGTGCCCAGGGCCATTGTACAGTGCGCCGGGCTGGACGGGACCCAGGACGTCTTTGAGGTGGGGCCCGGTTTGGGCGCGCTCACGCGCCCGCTGGCGCGGGCGGCCCGGCGCGTCGTGGCCGCCGAGGTGGATGTGTCGCTGCGGCCCGTGCTCGCCGAGACCCTGGCGGGCCTCGACAATGTGGACGTGCTCTGGGCGGATGTGCTGACCCTGGACCTGCCGGCGCTGGCCGCCGCGCACTTTCCGGGCGGCCGCCCGGTGGTGTGCGCCAACCTCCCCTATGCCGTCACCACGCCGGTGCTCACGCGCCTCTTGGGGTCCGGGCTGTTTGCGGCCCTGACGGTCATGGTGCAAAAAGAGGTGGCGCAGCGTCTGTGCGCCGCCCCCGGCACGCCTGCGTACGGCGCTTTTTCCGTGTACGTGGGCGTGCATGCGCGCCCGACGATTGCCTTTGACGTGCCGCCGGACGCGTTTTTGCCGCGGCCGCGCGTGACATCCAGCGTCGTGCACATGGTCTGCCAAAAACGGCCGCTGCGCTGCGAGGCGGTATTTTTCCGGCTGGTGCGGGCCGCCTTCGGGCAGCGCCGCAAGACGCTGCTGAACGCGCTGTCGTCGGCCCTGCCGCTCCCGAAAGAGGAGCTGTCGGCGCTGATCGCGTCCTGCGGGATCGCGCCGTCGGCGCGGGGCGAGACGTTGGGGATCCCGGAGTTTGAATCGCTTGCAGATGCGTATGAGAAGAATGGAGATGGGCACAATGATTTATGAAGAGGCGCCCTCGCTGCCCTACGGGACACTGGGAATTATTGGAATGCGTGGCTGTGAGGACATGATTTCCCGCATCGACTTTTATCTGACGCACTGGCGCTCGGAGGACGCCCAATCCGTGGGGCAGCTCACGTTGGACGCGGTGCCGCCGACCCCGGACGAGGGCCGGTTTCAGGTGCGGGCCAGTTGCCCCCGGTTCAACACCGGCGAGGGCAAGGCGCTCATCCAGCAGTCGGTGCGCGGTTACGACCTGTATATTCTGACGGACGTGTTCAATTACGGGGTCAGCTACTCCATGTACAACCAGGTGGTTCCGATGAGCCCGGACGACCATTTTCAGGATCTCAAGCGGATCATTGCGGCGACCGGCGGGAAGGCCCGGCGCATCACGGTCATCATGCCCATGCTGTACGAGGGCCGTCAGCACCGCCGTTTTGCCCGCGAGTCGCTCGACTGCGCGCTGGCGCTGCAGGAGCTGACCACGATGGGTGTGGAGAACATCATCACCTTCGACGCCCACGACTCCCGCGTACAAAACGCCGTGCCGCTCAAGGGGTTTGAGAATGTGCCGCCCACGTACCAGATGCTGAAGGCGCTGTTCAGGGACTATCCGGATCTCATGGTGGACAAGGCGCATCTGATGGTGGTGTCCCCCGACGAGGGCGGCATGACCCGATGCATCTTTTACTCGTCGGTGCTGGGCGTGGACCTCGGGATGTTTTACAAGCGGCGGGACTACACGCGCATGGAACACGGCCGCAACCCCATTGTGCGGCACGAATTTTTGGGCGACAACGTGGCGGGGAAGGACATCATCGTGGTGGACGACATGATCTCTTCCGGGGACTCCATCCTCAGCATCGCGGGCATTTTGAAGACGCTGGGCGCGCGCCGCATTTTGGTGTTTTGCACCTTCGGGCTCTTCTGCGAGGGGCTGTCCCGGTTTGACGAGGCGTATGAGAAGGGTGTTTTCGACAAGGTATTCACGACGAATCTCATCTACCGCACCGACGAGTTGAAGGCGCGTCCCTGGTATCGGGAGGTGGACATGTCCAAGTACATCTCCTACATCATCGACACCCTCAACTACGACCGTTCCATCAGCGAGCTGCTGGGGCCGACCATGCGGATCCACCGTCTGCTCCAGAGCCGCGGCCGAGGGGTTGACAATTGAGAATTGAGAATTGAGAATTGAGAATTAGCGGTTGGGGCGGACGTTTGTCGATTGACAGGGAATTGGTTTTTTGGGGAGGG
>JAITDM010000095.1 GCA_031282535.1 Oscillospiraceae bacterium | reverse complement strand
TCATAGTACTCCCCGTCTGACTCCACCGCCGCCATCGCGGCAGTCAAATCATAATCGGCAAAGGATTTGCCCGCCGAATAGAGAAGTGTTTGGCCATCGTGCGAGAAATAGGGATTCATCGCGCCGCCGCTGTCTTCACCGCTTACATTCGTCGTCTTTCCCGTAGCCGGATCCCACAGGCAGAGCGTCTTGTTTCCAAGCGTCATCTCCCTGTTGAAGCCGGACATAAAAGCAAGCGTCCCGTCTGTGGGGTGGATTGAGAAGTTTTCCGATCTCTGCAGGGTGGTAAAGTCAAGGGATGTATATGTTTGGGAACGGCTGTCATAGACGGCCACAGAAATACCGTCGGTCGAGATGGAGCCGGAACTCGTCCTGCGGATCAGATAGAGGTATCTGCCGTCGGCGGAGACGCCGACGGGAGGGTGAAGGAGGCCGCTCTCGCTGTCCAAAACATCGAGGACGACCATCGACACACTGCGGTCGGAAAGATCAATTTCCACAGTACCCCCGGCGTCGCCCCCGCGTCGCTCGGCATAGAGTTTGTCCGGCGCCGCGACCAAGTATGTGTAAACGCAGCTGCTGTCGAGGAGGAGGTCGCTGCGGCCGCTGGACAGGTCGTACGCATACAATCCACCGCCCGCCGGCGCGTATAGGAGCGCGTCGGACGCAAACACATATCCCCCCCGTTCGACCTCGATCTCATCACAGAGCAGCTGCGGTTCGAAGGGAGGGCCGTCAAAATCGACGGGCACAAGAAACAACGACGTCCCTTTTGTATAGGCGGCCAATGTATGATCGGCCGTCAGATGCAAAGAGGAATAGAGATAGAGATCCCGGATCCCCGCGGCGACAAGCGGACTGGCGTCCAGGCAGATCTCCTCGCCGGTGAGCAAGTCGGCGGCGTACAGGCCGTCGTCTCTCACATACAGGGCCACATTGTCCCGCGGGCGGATCGCGGTCAGCGTATCGGCATCCCATGGCCGAAGGGCAGGCGCCGTGAGGTCGGCTGTGGGGGTCGGATCGACATCCTCCGGGGAGGAGCCGTCTTCCGGAGAGAGCTCGTTTTCCGGGGAAGAACCGTCCTCCGAAGAAACTCCATCCTCCAAAGAGAGCCCGTCCTCCAGAGCGATCTCCGACGGGGGCTCGGGAGAGCCTTCGGAGACGACATCCCCCGGAACCTTACAGGCCGTGAGGAAAAAGACGCACAGCGCCAGCAGCGCGAGACGGGTCCCTGCCTTTTTGATCATGTTCGGATGTTCCTTTCTTTCAGAAGCGGCCGGCCTTCTCACCGCGCGGTCTCCGCACGCGGCACGGGGTCCGGCGGGTCCGCGGGATCGGGCGGCGCCATGGGGTCCGCCATGGGATCCGCCGGGTCCGCGGCGTCCGCCGGTTCGGTGAAAGGGCTGCCGTCGGCGGGCTCCGGACCGGCCAAGCGGTGCAGCAGATCCTCGTAGAAGGCGACCGCCAGGCCCAGGCCCTCCAGACTCACGCGCTCGTCGGCGGCGTGCATGCGCGCGCTCTCGTCCGGCGCGAGCACGAAAGGACAGAAACGAAACACATGGGCGGAGAAAGGCTCGTAGCGCCGCGCGTCGGTGGCCGAGGCCAGCAGGACGGGGACGACCGGCACGGCGCCGAAGACGGCTCGCACGCTCTCGCCGAGCTGCGCGAAGGGCTCGCCATGGTAGTCGGAGACCCGGGAGGCCTCCTGCAAAAAGAGGGTGTCCGTCTCGAGATCCAGCCCGGAGAGCAGATCCCGCAGGTACGCGAGAACATCCTCGCCCCGTTCCCCGTGCAGCAGCCGGACGTTCAGCACGGCCTCGGCGGCGTCCGGCAGGACGTTCGGGGCCGAACCCGCCTGCGCCGTCGTGGGCGCGAAGGTCGTGCGCACCCAGGCGGCTTCGCCGCCGCGCGCCAGCCGGCGCAGCAGGAACCGGCGCAGCAGACCGCGGTTGGCGATCAAAAAGCGCCACGGGAACGAGAGATACGGCGCGAGCGCCGTCAAAAGGTCGGTGATCAGCGGCGTGAGGCGGGCCGGGCCGGGCCGGAACTCCACCCGGCAGACGGCCTCGGCGATCCGGCCGAGCGCCGTGTGCCGCGGCGGATGCGCGGCGTGGCCGCCCGTGCTCCGGGCGGTGAGGCGCACGTTCATCATGCCCTTTTCGCTCACGCCGATTTCGGCCACCGGGCGGTGCAGCGAGAGGGTGCCGCGGGTCAGCGCGCCGCCCTCGTCGAGGACCAGCGCGAAGCGGAGATTGCGTTTGGCAAACAGCGCGGCCAGCGCGCTCGCGCCCTCCGCGCCGCCGGTTTCTTCGTCGTGCCCAAACGCGAAGTAGATGTCCCGCGTGGGCGCAAACCCCTGCCGGAGCAGGCTTTCGGCGGCCTCCATCAGACAGGCGACGAGGTGCTTGCAGTCCAGCGCGCCGCGCCCCCACACGTGGCCGTCCTCGATCCGACCCTCGAAGGGCGAGCAGTGCCAGACCCCGCCCTCGGCGGGCACCACGTCGAGGTGCGCGCAAAAAAGCAACGGATCGCCCTGCGGATCCGATGCTTTCCAGTGGTAGAGCAGGCTGAACGACCCGACGGTCTCCCGCTCCGCCGCCGCGTGGACGAGCGGGTAGCGGCGCTTCAATTCGTCGCGCAGGCGCACCCACTCGGCGTGCTCCCGGGGCGCGTCGTGGGAGACGGTTTTGTATCGGATGAGCGCGCACAGGGCCTCGGCGGCGCGCTGCGCGGTTTCCGGATCCGCCGCGCGGCCGAGGACAGGGACCACCCGCGCGCGGCCGATCCGGCCGGTGCGGACGAGCATCCGCGCGGACATCAGCGCAAGCGCCGCCGCCAAGAGGGCCAGGGCCCACCAAACACCCGGCGGCATATCAGTGACAGTGCTCGCAGTCGACGTTGCAGCCCACGATGGGCACGGGATCGACGCCCTGCCGGCGGTAGTAGTCGGAGATCGCGGATTTGATGGC
>JAITDM010000069.1 GCA_031282535.1 Oscillospiraceae bacterium | reverse complement strand
TTGATCTCCTGATAGCGGATGCCGTCCACAAAATACTCGATGCGGTCCGGATACCACTCGACCGCGTAGGTGTGCCAGTCCCCCACGCTGAACCCCGGGATCACCGTGTCGACCGGGATGTTCGTGTCGACCGTGTCCGCGGCGCCCGCGCGCAGCGTCGTGTAGCGGTTGCGCCCCGCACCCATGTTGCCGGACGCCGCCCACGGCCCGCCGTAGTGGAGCGCACTGCTGATGGTGCCGCTCTGGCGGCTCTTGTTCTCCAGAATGTCAAGCTCCCCGGACGTCGCCCAGCCACCGTATACACTGTCGCTCGGCATCATCCAAAACGCCGGCCAGAACCCCTGGTCGTTCGCGGGGAGCTTGAGACGGGCCTCGATCCGCCCGTATTTCACCGCGAAAAGATCTTGGGTCGTGAGCTTGCTGGACGCCCATGTGCCACGCGGCAGGCCCGTCTCACGAACCGCCTGAATCCTCAGCGCGGAACTGTCCTCCGAACCGGCGAGCCCCGCGTCGGTCTTGTTGATCGTCGCGTTCTCCGGCCTGTAGTAAGACGCCTGGTTGTTGCCGCCGCCGTTGTCGTCGGGCGGGATCACCCACTTCGCCGCGTCGATGCCCGCGCCGTCAAACTCGTCGCGCCAGATAAGACTGGTTTCGACCGGCTCCACCGCGCCGCATACCGGTGCGTAAGGCAGCGCCGCGTCCCACAAGAACGCCTTCACCACGTCCGCGCCGGCCGGGATGTTCGCCTCCACAGACACGCTCTTGTATGTGGCCGAGTCCAAACCGAACACGTCGGCCGGGACCTGCTGCGTCAGCCGCAGCGGCTTCTCGTCCGGCACGGCGAGGACGCCCGATTCGGCGGCGCTCAGAAGCTGCCCGCCGGTCTTGTACGCAATCAGGATCAGCCGGACGCTGTCCGACTTGATCGTCTCGTCGCTGAGATACGCCGTCGCCGTCGCTTTCGCGCCGTCCCTGTCGATCCGCAGGACATGCGACCAGTTCGCCACCAGCGCCGTGTCGGCGGCGACGATCGTATCGGCGCTGTAGAACGTCGGCATCAGACAGGTGTTGCCGGGCGAAACCGTCGTCTTGCCGTCATACGTGACCCAGCCGTTGAAGACAAACCCCGGACGGTCCGGCGGCGCGGGCAGGGCGCCGATCGCGGCGCCGGGCGCGACGGACCTGTCGGGCGGATTGGCCGGCGCGCCCAGGTAGTTGTGGTCAAACGTCACCGTGTAATCGCCCGGTTCGGGGTCCACGCCCCCGGACGCCACGACGACCAGCTTGAACTTCCCGGTGTCCCCCACGCTGCCCGCCACCGTGGCGAGACTGCCGTTTGCGGCCACATCCACGTACTGGACGCCGTCAAACGAATGCGTCCTCTTGAGCTTCACCGTGTTGTCGTCCTGAATCTCAAATTGCAGGGCCTCCCACCCGTCGGCGGCGATCCCCGTCTCGTCGATGCGCGGTCTGACTTTCCTGTCCCCGTAGGCCGAACCCTCCAGGCTGACGTACAAGCCGTTTTTCGCTTTCAGGAAGACGCTCTCAAACCGATAGACGACCTCCAGCTTGGCGTAATCGCTGACCACGTCGAGGTTGGCGGTCATCGTCAGCTGACTGTTGTCGACGGGCGGCCCGAACGTGCCGGGGTCCGCGCCGACAATCTTTCCGTTTCTCACCGCAATCAGGTAAATGACGTCGCCCTCTTTGGGCAGGAGCAGCTCTTGACCGATCACCCGAATCTGACCCTTGACGCCGGATTCGACGCCGTCGACCGTCACAACGATGTCGTATGTGCCCGCCGCGAGCATGCCCGCCGCAACCGGTACCGTCACCGTCGCGCCGGTCCCCCCGGGCACGCTTACGAACGAATCCGCAAAGCCTTTGACGCCCACGCGCACCTGCGCGTCTTCGAGGGACCTGCCGGCCACCGTCACCGTGAGATTCACCGCGACACCCTCGTTGATCTGCGACGGGGACGCTTCCACACCGGTGATCACGGGCTCGGGCGCAACCGCGCCCAGCGAAACCAACCGGAACTTTCCGGTGTCCCCAACGCTGTTTTGGACCGTCGAGAGGCTGCCGTTCGCGCCCACATTGACATACCAGGTGCCGTCCGAACCGATCCGCTTGATCTTTACGGTGCCGTCGTCCTGGTCCTCCAGGATGAGGGCCTCCCAACCCGTGGCCGACGGCGAGGCCGGCACGGCGGTTCTCGGCCGCACCATCTGGCCCCCGTAGGAGGAGCCCTCCATCGTGATGAGGTACCCGTTCATCATCTGAAGCTGCACCCGATCCGGCACCAGGCGGAGGATTTCAAACTGGGCGTAGCCGCTGGGCTCGTCGAGATTGGCCACCATCGTGGTCATGCTTCCGGGGCTGTTGAACGTGGCGGCGTCCGCGCCGACGATCTTGTCGTTTCTCACGGCAATCAGATAGAAATACTCCTTTTCGAGGTCGACCCGGAGCGAAGCCTTCGTATTGGATTCGACTCCGTTCAGTGTCATGACCACATCGTACGCGCCGATCGGGAGCAGGTCCTTTGCGATAGGCAGATCCACCGTCGCGCCGGCAGCGCCCGGGACGCTGACAAACGTCTCCGGGTAGCCCTTGATGCCCGCCGTGACGCTCGCGCCCTCCAGATTTTTGCCCGTCACGGTCACCTTGACGTCCGCCGCTTTGCCCACCGTGATCTGCATCGGGGACACCTCGATGGCCGTGAGCCTGGGCTCGGGGCTTATCTCTTCGGCAAAGGCGAAGGTGCGCAAGACCGTGCCCATGACCGTCCTGATGTTCGCCTCCAGGGCTTCGCGCGAAACCTGGTTGATGGAGGAATCCGCGTCGTCCATCTTGACGTTGCACCCGGCGGCGATCTGGGCGGCCGACGCGGCCCTGCCGTTCCACCAGTCTGTCATGACCAGACCCTTG
>JAITDM010000053.1 GCA_031282535.1 Oscillospiraceae bacterium | reverse complement strand
CCGGACGGCGCGACGAGCAGATGGAATGTCGCCGAGCCGCCGCCGCTGCGCGCCCAGTTCAGCGAGGCGGTTTCTATGCCGCCCAACAGGTTCGTGTTCCCAAATTTGATCCAGGCCGGATTCCTGATCCAGCCGACATAGCCGCTGCCTTCCACTTCCATGTCCCGGTTTGACGAATTCTGCCCGTTGGCGTGGTCTGTGCCCATCCCGCGCAGTGTCAGCGAACCGGGCGGCAGTTCGGAGAAGGTGACGGTCTTGGATACCGCCGCGGTTCCGCCGACCTCGACCGTGCCCAGTTGGGTCACATACAGGGGCGAGCGGGCCACGAAATAATATGTGCCCGGCCGGACCGCGTAGGAAAGACCGCTGACGGGCGTTTGGGCGACGCCGTCCGCGCTTTGCAGCGCGATCACCGTGTCGGCCGCCGCCGCCTCCGGCTCCACCTTGAACGTGACATCGGCCAGCGACGTGTCGACGGCAAATTGGAGTTTGTTCAGCTGGCAGATTTCCTGTGTTGTATTCCCCGAGGCGTTCAGGAATTCCAGATAAATGCCCTTTTTGCCCGTCAGATTCCGGACGACGCCCTCCACGGTGTGCTCCTCGCCGTTGGTCCCCGCCAATGCGATGGTGCCGATCAGGGTTTTGGGCTGTTCCGGATCGCTGAATTTTTGTTTCGGGTCGCTTGCATAGACATTGACGGTGCCGGCACGGCTCTCTTTTAAGGACAGGACGAGTGTAAGCGTGCCCGCATCAAGGCCGCCGCCAAAATCGAAATACTTGTAACCCACCCAGGAGCGATGCCTGATGTTCTGCACGGGGTACCAATCGGCCCGCTCGGCATTCGGATCAAAATTGTAGACGCTGGGCTGGCTGTAGAAATTGGGGGCCGTACTGCCGCTTGCCGGATATAGATAGCAGGCAGATCCGGCATATTGCCGTTTAAATGGATCGAGCCCGTCGATCTCAAACCCCTGCGAAGTCATTTCGACCTGGTCGATCACCGGCGCCCCGTCTTCGAAACGAAGGTCAAAGGGCTCCGCCATGGCCTGCCGTTTGCTGCTGATGTTGGTGTCGCGGTGGTAGACTTGGTACCACTGGTCTTTGACCTTTACCATGCCGCCATGGACATTCCCGCCGGTGAAGGTATATGTCTCGCCGGTCCCGTACGGGTTCGCGATTCGTTCGCCCCTGTTGTCGACGACCACGCCGCCGAATGTCCACGGGGTCCCCAGCGCCGGATCCCCATAGGGGTTATTGCTGTATGCCCAGCCGATTTCGCTGATGTTTGTCGTCGCGGTTTGGCCCGTTCGAACCGCCCTGCAATACGCCAAAAGGTATGTGCCGTTGACCTTCCGGATGGACGAGCCCTCGAACATATAGAACGGCGCGTTCCAATCCGGCATGGTGTTCAGGGGCGCCTGCTCCGCCACGCCAAACGGGGTATGTGTCGTTCCCGGGAGGATCGTAGCCATATCGTCGGGATCCAACTCGCATGCGTACAGGTTTCGCGTCTCTTCCGGCGTCCAATACAAATAGACGCGCGATTTGCCGTCCTCATTCTTGACGTCGTCCACCAGCACCGCCGGATCGAACGCGAGGGCGACAAACTTGGGGTTTCCGAACGGGCCGGCCGGATGATCGCTCGTAAGAACAAACATCGGGTGCCTCCGCCGGTTGAGCGGCGACGGCGGGTCCGGATTCGTATGCCACATGCCATCCACAAACACGTACATATAATACTTTTTGTTTTCCGGGTGATAGACCACGTCCGGGGCATACAGCATCACCCTCAGATTGGCGTCCACATCCACGATGAGCTGCTTTGTGACGCCGTCCCTGTCGACATAATTCACGCCGTTCAGTTGATCGACATGAAACGCCTCGCCATCGCAACGCCAATTGGTTGGATCGTCTACCGGAGCGGACCACACGACATGGTCGGGGCCGCAGTAGCCGCTGACGCGGGAGTCATGCGAACCGTAAACATACAAGCGCTCCTGGCCGGTTTCCGGTTCCACAAAGACGCGGGGTTCGCCGTCCGGCACACGCTCCCACAACGGGAGGAACGGATTGGCCGCGTCCGCGTACACGGGGCAGCTGCTTATGAGCAGCACCGCCGCCAACAGTACGGCTTTGATTTTCCCTCTCATTTTCCTCTCCCTTTCAGTCTATTCAAAGGTCGCGGCCTCACAATATGGCAGATAATTCCCGTCCCAGAGGAACGCTTTGATCCGTTTGCCTGCGGCATCGCCGCTCAGCGGCAGATCGCAGCGCCAGCCCTGCGCGTCCGCGGGCACCGTGATGTTTGCCGTACGCACCTCCGTCAGCACCCCCGACGCATCGTAGGCGGCGGCGATGAGCGTAAGCGGCTTTGCGGCGCTCTCCGGATTTGTGATGTAGGCCGAAATGTTCTTGCCGTCCATGTCCAGCGAGAAGTCGGCCCGTTCGCTTCTAAAGGAGATCCAGTCGAACACGACGCTGCCCGCGGCAAGCATCTGCACATATACCGTTTTGACGCCCGTTGCGCGCTGCTCGGCGGGGATCGGCACGCTGATCTCCCGCCAGACGGGGGTCCCGCCCGTCGCCGGCAGATCTACCTCCGCCAGAACAACTGTGTCTGCGTCTCCGGGCTTGCCGGCGGTGACACGAATTCTGGCGCTGCTGGCGGTCGTGCGATAGTTGAGGTGCATCCGGGCCGAACCGTCCGCGCCGAAATCCACATACCGGAAGCCGACGTATTGGTTGTTTGCGTTCATGGTCAGCTGCTGATTCTGGCTGTCATTGGCCGGTGTTTTGGCGGCGAACGGCGTAGACGCCCACCTGCCGTTGGAAAAATCGACGGCGGCTGAGAACTGGATGCGTTCGCCCAGGCTGAACGCGGGCCGCACGCCGGACGACGTCATGACGACCG
>JAITDM010000048.1 GCA_031282535.1 Oscillospiraceae bacterium | reverse complement strand
CCAACTGACCCCCGCCGCCGGCACACTGGGCGTTCCGGTCGGGTCGGCCGGCAATACAGTCTGGAAAGTCCCGGTGAGCAATGTGAACGCGACCACGGCTGTCGCCGTTTCCATCGCCGACAGCGTTGACCATACGTTCACCCCCGCCGCGGCGGGCGCCGACAACATCACGCTGTATAAAAAAGCGCTCGAAACCGCCGTGTACAACGTGACGCAAAACGGCGGCGCATCCGACACCACATCCGCCATCATCATCGCCTTTGACATCCCGGTATACGGCCTCACGGCCGACGCCATACAGATCACCCCCGCCGCCGCGGCCGCCAAAGGCGCCGTTTCGGCCTCGGCCGACAACAAAACCTGGACGCTTGCGGTGTACGACGTGACAGCCGGAGACGTCACCGCCGCCGTAGCCAGCAACCCGGAATATACGTTCACGCCGGGCGCCAACACCGTCACGCTTTTCAGTGTCGCGGGGGGCATTGATATCCTGCCCGGGACGCCGGCGAAGACCGCCCTCAACTTCAACGAGTGGACCACCCCGCAGGATGTCAAGGTAAACCAGGTCCCGTCCCGCGCGGTCGTCGTCCCGTTCAAGGACGCGGCCGGCGCCAAAGCGAATCCGACGCTGCGGCTGTCGCAGCTTTCGCCCGACTCGAACCTGATCATGCTCAACGGCGTGTGGAAGTTCCATTACGCGAGGACGCCCTCGGCTAAGCCCGACGTGAACGGCGTGACGAGCATACCCGCCGACTTCACCATCGACATGAACGTGCCGTCGAGCTGGCAGACCAATATGCAGTACGCCGGCTGGTACAGCGACAGCACCAATACCATGGACTGGCCCATCTACCGCAACCAGAGGTACGCGTGGATGGTCGGCGGCGACGGCGTCACAGCCGGCGGTTTTGGCACAGCCGGCTTCGCGACCGGCCAAAGTTCCATCAACGCCGCGAACAACGCCTTCAACCCCGTGGGCACCTATATGCGCACGGTGAATATCGATGCGGCGGACATCGGCGGCACCCGCTTCATCATCACGTTCCTGGGCGTTGAGTCCGGCTTCTACCTCTACGTGAACGGCAGCCCCGTGGGGTACGGCGAGGACAGTTTCACCTCCTGCGAGTTCGACATCACGGAATTCGTCAAAGCGGGGGAGAACCTGATCACGGCGCAGGTCTACCGCTGGACCACCGGCAGCTACCTTGAGAATGCGGACGTCATCAATTACTCCGGGATTTACCGCGACGTGTACATCACCAAGCAGCCCAAGGTGTCCATATTCGACTACCGCACGGACACTGACTTCATCAGCAACACCGATTACAGCAGCGCCACGTTCAAGCTGACGGTGGACGTTGAGAACACGTCCGGGGCCGCAGCCCTCGGGTACAGCGTCGCGGCGACCCTCTATGACGCCGAAGGCAGCCCCGTCCTCAGCGCGGCCAGCCTCAGCCGGACGATATCGTCCCTGCCCGCGGGTTCAAGGGCCAAGGTCCCGTTCGAGGCCAACATAGCAAACCCGAAGCTGTGGTCGGCCGAGGTCCCCTATCTGTATACGCTGGTCATGGAGTTGAAGGACGCCGCCGGCACGACGCTTGAAGCGATTTCCAAGCGTGTCGGGTTCCGCAATTTCTATATGTACAACGCGGGCACGACCAATTCCACGTCGTACATGGCGATCAACGGCCAAAACGTCATGCTTTGGGGCGCCAACCGCGGCCAGAACCACGCCAAAGGCGGCCGTTACATCCCCTATGAGGATGTCGTGAAGGACGTACAGTCGGCGAAAGAGATGAACCTGAACGCGTTCCGCACCAGTCATATGCCCCCCTGCCCGCACCTCATCGAGCTGTGCGACGAATACGGGATCTATATCATGGACGAAGTCGCCGTGGAAACCCACGACGGCCGCACCGGCATAACCCCCTCCGGCGGTACCGGTTATACGGGGAACTTCGCGGGCGGAGACGCGCGGTATACAAACGCCTTCAGGGCCCGCATGACGGACATGGTGATGCGTGACCGCAACAACGCCAGCGTCGTCATCTATTCCCTGGGCAACGAGGCCGGCACCGGCACCAACTTTGAGTTCATGATGGACATCATCAAGGGCGGCAGCAGGCTCGGCATCACGCAGGAGGCCCTGGACCCCAAGAAAATCATCCACTATCAGGGGTGGAACGACAACGCCCGCGTCGACATCGTCGGCACCATGTACCCCGGCTATACCAACAACGGCTCCACCAACGCCAAGCCCTACATCATGATGGAGTACCTCCACGCGCTCGGCAACACCGGCGGCGCCTTTGACAAGTACGCCAACCACTTCGAGAGCAACCTGCGCGTACAGGGCGGATTCATCTGGGAGTACAACGACCATTCCGTCTACACGATCAAGCCGGCGGCGGCGCTGCCGGACCGCACGCGCCCCGACATCAACGACCCGGCGAACGCGGACAAGTTCTTTTTCGGCTTCGACGGAACCTGGAAGCAAAACAGCGGCACCATGACCACAAACGGCAGCTTCTGCGCGGACGGCATCAACTTCCCGGATCGCTCGCACAAGCCCATGGTGGCCGAGATCAAAAAGCAGCAGCAGGGTCTCAAGTTCGCCCAGACCGCGGCGATGAAGGACGCCAAGCAGGTGATGATCCTCAACGGCTACGCGTTCCACAACGCCAAAGACTTCGACATTGTCTGGTCCATTCTTGAGGACGGCAAGGTGCTAGAATCCGCGGCCTTTGACCCCGCCGCCGTCGATCTCGCGGCCAACAGAAACAGCCTCACCCCCAATGTCCCTTACCCGCCGACATACCCCGAGAACAGCTCGCAGGCGTCCGACAGCGCCAGAAGGAACTTCAACGGCACCACAAAGACCGTGACCGTGCCGTATTCCGACTTTGCCAGAAAGCCGGGCGCGGAATATCTCCTCCTCATTGAGTACAAGCTGAAGCAGGACGCGCCGTACGCCGCCGCCGGATACGTCCAGGGCAGCGAGCAGTTCACGCTTCCCGAGGACATACGGGGCGGCGACAAGTACGCGGAAATCAGGCGCATGAATCCGCTCAGCCTCGACGAGACCGGCAATGCAATCCGCATCACGGGCACGACCGAGGGCAAGCCCTTCACGGTCGCCTTTGACCGCACGACCGGCCTTATGTCCACGTACAACGTCGACAGCAAAGACCTCATCACCAGGGCTCCCGTCGGCTCCTTCTACCGTCCGGAAACCGACCAGAACAGTTCGATCGGCGGCAACGGCTACGATACGAGCCGCAAGGAGACGTATACGGACTGGGCCGATCAGGGCGAGGGCATGAGCGTGATCAATGTGGACGTCAACGCAGACGACGCCCGCGTCACAAAGGTCAGCTTTTACGCCCAGCTCAAGAACGGCAGCTTCTTTGAAACCAAGTACGACGTGTACGGCAACGGCACCGTCGTTGTGACGGCCAAGCTGACGCCGTCCCTTTCCGCCCCGCAGCAGCTCGGTGAATTCGGCATGTGGATGAAAGTGAACCCCGCGTTCGAAAACGTGGCGTGGTACGGCCGCGGGCCCATCGAAACGTACTGGGATCGCAAGGCCGGCCAAAATATCGGCGTGTATCGGGGTACGGTTACCGATCAGTATGTCCCCTACGTGCGCATGCAAGAGAACAGCAACAAGACCGATGTCCGCTGGATCTCCCTCCGCGACGGGGAAACCGGCCCCGGGCTGTTGGCCAGCATGACGTACGGTGTGGATTATACCGGATCGCCGTTGGAAGCGGTCGCCCTGCACTACGAACCGAAAGCGCTGAGCTCCTACTTCTCGAAGAGCCTGCATACCTATCAGGCGGTTTGGTCGAATGAACCCGTGCTGCGCCTGCTGACCCACCAAAAAGGCGTGGGCAACCTGGATTGGGGTTCCGAGCCGCCGGACGCCGTCGTCGATAAGAACAACGCGAGTCTGCTTGCGTATACGTACACGCTCACCCCGCTGTTTGCCGGCGACGACGCCATGGATGCATCCAAAGACATCATCATCCCCGCCGACGTCCCGCCGATGCTGAAGGCCGTCTATGTCGACGGCGTGCCGCTGGCCGGCTTCAATGAAAAGATCAGGGACTACTCCCACGCCATCGGGGCGAACGCGCAGTTCCCCACGGTGACCGTGGAGACGTATGACGGTGTGACGTATACCATCGTCCCGGCCCAGGGCACAACGAAGCGGACGGTCGTCAACCTGGCGCTGGGAGCGGATGAGGACGCCTACACCATCAACTGGACCCGCGACTTTGATTTCCTGAGCGGCATTTCGCTCAGCGGAACAGCGATGCCAGGATTTACCAAA
>JAITDM010000246.1 GCA_031282535.1 Oscillospiraceae bacterium | reverse complement strand
TGGAAGAAGTGCCGAACATGAAAAAGAGACCGGACATCCGGTCTCTTTTTTTCATTCCTCTGGGAGGCGGAGGAGGGCTCGTCGGTGGCGAGTCGGCGCTCTCTAGTCATGGGCGCAGTCACCTTCTTTCAGGAGACGCGACCACCCATGCGCGCGCGCTCTTTTCGCAGCCCTTACCACGCGGTTGCGGTAATAGAAGGTCGGCTTGCCGTGCTTTTTGGCCCAAGCGGCGTCCATCTTTTCCGCCTGCTTGTACGAGGACAGAGCCTCGTACTCCCGGTCAAAAGGCAATTCGTCTCCGCGCGGGGAAAGGAAATACTCGCACTCGATTGTAAAACAATCGCAGCGCTCAACCCCGCAGAATACGCAAACATTATTATACGCGCCCATTACACCACCTCCCACGTGCTGCGGATCTCCCGCAGTCTCTCGGCGATGAGCCTCCGCTCAACGGCGGGATCGGCGTCCATCTGGACGGCGGCCGTGCCGGCGTGGCCGGCAAAGTCGTAGTTGACTTGCAGGTACGCGACGCCGTCTTTGTACTCGACGGGCACGGCATCGAGAGCGGTGAGGAAGTCTTCCTCAAAATCGCGGTCACTGCTGATAATAAGGTGCTGAGGGGCCGGGATCGACACCGCGCACTCTGCCTCGTCAACCTCGCGCAAGAGTCCCTCGGAGAGATCGGCCTCCGAAATCCAGAGCTGCCACTTGCTGGGGATTGGGTCATTGTCGCTCTGCTCCACGGGGAGCTCCTCGGTGTTGTCTGCGGCGAGGATCTGGTGGGCGCGGCCCACGTCGCAGCCCCACTCCTCCGCGCACGACTCGGCGATGAGGTCCCACCAGGTGTCGTAGCAAACAGTGGGCTCGATGGTCGCATCCATGTCCCGCCGGCGCGCGCCCGGCAGGGCGTGGGGGTCTTCCGTGGGCCAGGAACTCAAGGCGAAGTCGTGGTATGCTTGCGCGCTTACACGGTATGTCATAAAATCATCCCTTTCTGCGGGGGACTTTAGCCGCCCCCGCTCGGCGTTGTGAGCTCACCGCGCGCCGTCGTAGTACGTAGCCACAAGGCCACTGATCGCGTGGGCAAGATACTCTGCATAGCCGGCCGCGATGAGATCTTGCTTGAGTCCAAGGACATGTATCGGGTGCGCGTCAGTGACATCGGCGGTGCCCACGACTTCCCCGTTCCGCCGGCCCTCTTCGAGGGCCGCGTACCGAGATTTGTACACCCCGGTATGGTGGTAGATGGCGCCCTCGCCGGGCTGGATCGTGATCTGATACATCTTCATGCCCATGATTTTTCCACCTTTCAGTTTTCGAGGTTTCGATTTACCTTACATTTATATTGTAAAGGAAAAACTTTAATATGTCAAGGGGCAAATTGAAAGTTTTTAATTTTTTTTGAAAATATTTTGCTTGACATTGGAAAGCGTACGATTTATAATAAGAGCGAGGAGGTGTGCCATGGATATACCAACGAAAATCAGACTGTCAGAGACGTACGCAAAAGTCAGCGAGTCAGAGCTGGCGCGGCGCCTGGGAACAACGCCGCAAAATCTGGGCCAGCGGATGAGAGTTGGAAAATTCTCGTCACAGGATCTTGAAAACATCGCGCGCGCGCTCGGCGCGGAGTTTGTGTGCCTCTTCCGCTTCCCCGACGGGACTGAGATCTGACGCGCGGTACTCAAAAGGCCTCCCACATGGCCAGGGAGGCCTTTTTTTGTTGCAAAAATTTTGCAGGGCTTGACATGTTTGAGCAAATGGTGTATGTTTGAAACAAAGTTTGAGCGTTAAAACACTTGAGATGGAGAGGGCGTGAGGGGGCGTGACGGCGAAGCAACAGCGTTTTGTCGAGGAGTATCTGATAGACCTCAACGGCACTGCGGCAGCGATCCGCGCCGGCTACGCGCCCAAGGCTGCCTTTGTTACTGCATCTAAGCTACTAAGTAAGAGTAATCCAAATACGTGCGTGCGCGCGGGGGTAGACAAAGCCCTCGCAGAGCGCTCAAAACGCACTGGAATTTGTGCCGATAGGGTGGTCGAGGAGCTGGCTAAAATCGCCCTCATCAACCCGGAAGATCTGCTCAACCTGGACACGGCCACGGTCAAGGGTGACGCGCAGCGCTATGACAAGGCTGCAATACAGGCCGTGAGAGTCAAAGAGACTCGCGCGCCTGATGGAAGCGTAACGTTCGAGCGTGAGGTGAAATTGGCCGACAAAAACAAGGCGCTGGACATGCTCATGCGTCACGTCGGCGCCTACGCCAAAGACCGCGGGGACGCGGCCGAGGGCGGGCCGGCCGTCGGTGTCGTGATCATGCCGGGCGTCGCTGCCATCGAGTCGCCGCCGCCGGTCACAGAGCAGAGGGCCGATGAGTGAGGCGGCCGGTGTGGTCTGGGAGCCGCAAGAGCGGCAGGCAGCTTTCATGGCCCGCGGCGAGGATGAGGCCCTGTATGGCGGGGCCGCCGGCGGGGGGAAAAGCGAGGCTCTGGTGATCGAGGCGCTGCGGCAGGTGCATATACCGCACTACCGGGCGCTGATACTGCGCAAGACATACCCACAGCTGACAGAGCTGATAGACAAGGCAGAGCGCTACTACCCGAGGGCCTTCCCGGGTGTCAAGTATAATTCGTCGTCGCACTCATGGCGCTTCCCGAGCGGAGCGCGGATCATTTTCGGGGATCTGCATCGCACGCAAGACCGGCACAAATACCAGGGGCATGCGTATGACTTCATGGGCTTCGACGAGTTGACGCATTTCGCCTACGACGAGTACGTGTACCTGCGCTCACGAAACCGGGCGACCGGTCCGGGGACCAGAGTGTACATGCGCAGCACCGCAAATCCCGGGGGTGTCGGGCATGTGTGGGTTAAAGACCGCTTCGTCACGGCCGCGCCTCCCATGACCACGGTGCGCGAGCCGGTGGAGTGGGTAGATCCAGAGGGCACGCGGCACACATCGACAACCAGTAGGATCTTCGTGCCGGCCACGGTTTTTGACAATCGCCTGCTTCTTGAGCACGATCCGGCTTACGTCCATCGCCTCGCAAGCCTCCCTGACGCCGAGCGGCGCGCGCTGCTGTATGGCGACTGGGACAGCTTCAGCGGACAGGTCTTCGCGGAGTGGCGCAACGCGCCCAACCCCGACAGGTCGCATACCCACGTGATCGAGCCGTTCCGCATCCCAGAGAGCTGGGGCGTGTGGCGCGGCCTAGACTGGGGCTACTCCCGGCCTTTCTCTGTCGGCTGGTACGCGGTAGACCGCGACCGGCGCCTGTATCGTATACGCGAGCTGTACGGCTGTACGGGACGGCCCAATGAGGGCACCAAGTGGGAGCCCTCGCGCGTCGCGCGGGCGATCAGGGAGATCGAGCGCGACGACCCAAACCTCCGCGGCAGGCAGATACACGGCATCGCGGACCCAGCGATCTGGCAGTCAGACGGCACAGAGAGCATCGGCAGCATCTTCGAGCGGGCCCACGTATACTTCGAGCGAGGCGACCACGCGCGCATCAGTGGCAAGATGCAGGTGCACTATAGGCTCGCGTTCGATCCCGACGGCTTCCCAATGCTCTACGTCTTCGACACGTGCAGGCATTTCATCAGGACGTTCCCGGCGCTCGTGTACGACGAGAGCGATGTGGAGGACGTCGACACAGACGGCGAGGACCACGCCTACGACGAGCTGAGATACATCTGCATGGCCAATCCCATCGCGCCGCCAGAGCGGCCGGTGGAGGTGATCCGGCCATACAGCCCACTTGATACCGACACAGATGTCGGATACGACCACTACGCATACTTCAGGAGGTGACAGGCGTGCCGATCTTCCCGCGGCCCCAGACTCAGCAGCTGCCCGCGGCGGGTGGCGTGCCCGGCGTCCGGCCTCCCGAGGTCATGACACCCGAGGCGAGTGCGGCCGTGATGGCCGCGCCCAGGCGGCAGATCGGGGAGAAAGACATCGAGGAGGCGGCGCGGATCCTGCAAGAGTACAAGCAGGGCAAAGCGGCTTTGGAGGAGCGCGTTGTGGCCGACGAGATGTGGTACGAGCTTCGGCACTGGGAGTACCTGCGCCGCCGCCGCCGCAAGTCGCACCCGGATGAGGTGCATCCGGATCCGACGTCCGGCTGGCTGGTCAACGCACTCACGCAAAAACACGCCGATGCTATGGACAACAGCCCCGAGCCGATTGTCTTGCCGCGCGAGCGCAGCGACCGCGGCAATGCCGAGATGCTGTCGAGCATCTTGCCGGTGGTCCTGGAGCAGAACGATTTCGAACAGGCGTACTCAGACGCCTGGTGGGAGAAGCTGAAACACGGGACCGCCGTGTATGGCGTCTTCTGGAACTCCGAGAAGGAGAACGGCTTGGGCGACATCGAGATCCGGCCGATTGATCTGCTCAAGATCTTCTGGGAGCCGGGTATCGAGGACGTGCAGCGGTCCAGGAATCTCTTCATCGTCGACTTGGTTGACGAGGACATTTTGGACGAGCAGTACCCTCAGCTCCGCGGCAAGATGCGCGGGACCGGCGGGATCGACGTCCGGCAGTACATCTACGACGAGAGCATCGACCAGACCAAAAAGTCGGTCGTGGTCGACTGGTACTACAGGCGGCGCGGCGCAGACGGGCGCACAATCCTGCACTATGCGAAATTCTGCGGGCGCGCGCTCCTGTACGCGAGCGAGAACGACCCGACATACGCTGGCGGCTGGTACAATCACGGCCAGTACCCGGTGATTTTCGACGTCATGTACCCGGTCAAGGGCACGCCGGCCGGCTTTGGCATGATCGCCATCGCCAAGGACCCGCAGCTGTATGTCGACAGCCTCGACGGGACTATCCTTGAGACTGCCAAGATGGCGGGTAAGGCCAGGTTCTTCGTCAGCAATAGCACCGGGATCAACGAGCAAGAGTTCCTCGACTGGTCGCGCCCGCTGGTACACGTAGAGGGCGAGCTTGACGACCGCCGCATACAGCAGATCAAGGTCGACCCCGCGCCGGCGAGCGTGGTGGCGATCAAGGACAGCAAGGTTGCCGAGATGCGCGAGACCACGGGCGCGCGCGACGTCACGTCGGGCGGCGTGCCGTCGGGTGTGACGGCGGCGGCGGCCATTGCGGCGCTTCAAGAGGCGGGCAATAAGGCGTCGCGCGACGCCATCGCGGCGTCGTACCGGGCCTACATCCAGATCGTCTATCTCTGCATCGAGCTCATGCGGCAATTCTACGATGAGGCGCGCAGCTTCCGCATCACCGGCAAGACGCCGGCGGAGTTCGAGTTCGTCGAGTTCTCAAACGGCGGCTTGCAGGACCAGCCCATGGCGCCGCTGTATGCCGGTCAGGAGCCGTTGTTCCGGCGCCCGGTGTTCGACGTGAAAGCCCGGGCGCAGCGGAAGAACCCCTTCAATCGCATGAGCCAAAACGAGCTCGCGAAAGAGCTATACGGATTGGGCTTTTTCAATCCCGAAAGGGCCCAAGAAACCCTCGGGGCGCTCCAGCTGATGGACTTCGAGGGCAAGGACGAGGTCCTGCGCTACGTGCAGCAGGGACAAACCCTCCTCAACTTGCTAAACCAGATGGCGGCACAGATGGACCAGCTTATGGCCATTGTGCAGGCGTCTACCGGCATCGACGTGGGCGCCGGAATGGCGCCGGCAGGTCCGGGCGGCGCGCCTGCGGGACCGCAGCAGGGCGGCGGTGGTGGCGTCAATGCCGCGCAGGCCAGAGCGCAGACGCCGCAGCAGGGGTATTCTGAGAGGCTGGCGGCGCGCTCGGTTCCGCGCGCTGGCAGCGGCGGCGAAAGGACGGCGGCAGGATGATTGACGTGGGCGTTGCGCGTTTCAGCGATCCGGGCATCTGCTCTGTGATCGTCCAGGGCCATGGCGGTGATGGCGGCGACATTGATGGCTCCCGCGTCTGCGCCGGCGTATCTGCGCTGGTGTACGCGCTGGCGGCCGCCGTGAAAAACTTCCGGCCGCAGGAGACGACCAATGTGACCCTGCGAGAGGGCTTCGCGTGGCTCGATTGGGCCATGACGAAGCCGGATCGTGAGCCGGGCGGCGTGCTCGATGTGTTTTGCATGGGCGTCGAGCAGATCCGCATGTCACACCCGGACCGCATCACTATCACTCGTACAGACGATCTTGCGTCTAAGTAGACGTGATCACATATGCCCGCCTCCCGGCCGGGGGCGCGGGCCGTCACACGGGCGCGTGAGACCCGCGGAGGAGGTACACATGATCAAGCTTTTTAGAGCCGTTCTGACGCTGTTTGACGGCGGCGGCGAGGGTGGCGGGACAGCGGCTGCGGCCGCGCCTGCGGCACCTCCTGCTGCGCCGGCCGCTCCGGCGGCCAAGGGCGGCAAATCGGGCGGGACACTCGCGACCGTCGTGTACGGCAAGCAGGCCCCTGACGGGGCCGGCGAGGCCGACACGCAAGCTCCCGACGCCGGGGAGACACAGCAGACTCAGCAGGCAAAAGAGGGGCAAAAGCCCGCGTTCCAGGACTTGATAAGGGGCGAGTACAAGGCCGACTTCGAGGCGAGCGTGCAGACCATCATTGACCGGCGGTTCCGCGAGACAAAAGAGACCGCCGAGCGGCTTCAGGCGCAGGCGCCAGTGATTCAGGCGCTCATGCAGCGCTACGGCGTTGCCGACATGCAGGCGCTCCAAAAGGCCGTTGACCAAGACGACTCGTACTGGTCGGCGGCGGCTGAGGCGGCGGGCATGACGGTGCAGCAGTACCGCACGCAGCAGCGGCTTGAGGCCGAGAAGGCGCAGTATGAGAGACAGGTCCGCACGCTGCAAGCCCAGATGCAGGCCCAGCAGCAGGTTCAGCAATGGGAGGCCGACGCGCAGCAGGTCAAGAGCACATACCCCGACTTTGACCTGGCGACGGAGACCAAAAATCCCGAGTTCACCCGTATGCTGCGCAGTGGCATACCAGTCCAGCATGCCTACGAGGTCCTCCACAGGGAGGAGATCATGGCGCGGACGGTGCAGGCCACACAAGCTCAGGTCGCCAAACAGGTCCAGACACGCGGGCAGAGGCCGGCAGAGGCCGGCGCGTCCCCTCAGAGTGCTTTCATCGTCAAGAGCGATGTGAGCAAGTTGACAAAGGCCGACCGCGCGGAAATCGCGCGGAGGGCGTTGCGGGGGGAACAGATCAGGTTCTAAGTGCTTACGATTTGTAAGCACTTCCCCCGACCAAGAAAGGGGATTTTACCACCATGAAAAAGTTCAAAGATATGGTCCTTTTCCCGGTGTTGTGGCTGTTTGACAACACCAACGTGACCACAGATCCCGGCTTGTCGGATGAGATGAAGATCTATTACAGTGATTATCTCATCGACTTGGCCGAGCCTTTGCTGGTCCATGACCAGTTCGGGCAGAAGCGGCCGATTCCACAAGACAAGGGCAAGATTATCGAGTTCCGCAAGTACAGCCCTCTGCCCAAGATGCTTGTACCGCTCCAGGAGGGCGTCACGCCGTCCGGGCAGAAGCTGGTCATGAGCATCCTGCGCGCCGAAGTATCTCAGTACGGCGGCTACATCGAGCTGTCGGACATCCTGCTTTTGACGGCCATCGACGACAACCTTGTGCAGGCGACGCGCCTTCTCGGCTCGCAGGCGGGCCGCACCCTCGACACCATCACGAGAGAGGTTCTCAACGGCGGCACCAACGTCCAGTACGGCAGCAAGGGTAAGACGGCGCGGTATCAGCTTCTCGGCGGCGACGGCGACCCGACTCTCGACGACTATCTTGACGTCCCGGCAATCAAGAGGGCAGTCAGGACGCTGAAATCAATGAACGCGCCTAGGATCAATGGGAGTTACGTGGCAATCATCCACCCGGACTGCACGTTCGACTTCTGGTCGGACAAAAACTGGGTGGACGTCAAAACCTACAGCGATCCTGAGGGGATCTACGAGGGCGAGCTCGGCCGGATGTACGGTGTTCGGTTCGTAGAGACGACAGAGGCAAAGGTCTTCCACGCGGAAGATCTGTCGGCCCAACAGCGCGTCCTTTCGTCTTCGGCCCTGAGCACAAGCAGCGCCACGTTTGGCGTGCAGCAGAGCCTCACGGCCGACGACCAGGCCAAGATCGTCGGAAGAAAGATCCTGATCGCAGGCGCACAGTATACCGTCCAGAGCGCCACGGCAACTACCATAACGGTGGACAGGCCCGTCGGCGTGCTTGGCGCCGCGACGCCGGTCTATCCCGGCGAGGCGGGCTTTGGCGGCCGCGACATCTACAGCACCCTCGTCCTCGGCTCCGACGCGTACGGCGTCACGGAGCTGTCCGGCGGCGGCCTGCAGCATATCATCAAGCAGCTGGGGAGCGGCGGAACGACCGATCCGCTGAACCAGCGCGCGACCGCCGGCTGGAAGGCGACCAAGACCGCGGAGCGTCTTGTGGAAGAGTATATGGTCCGAATCGAGACCACGTCAACCTTCGAGATCGGCGCCAACTAAGGAGGGCTTTTATGAGCAAGACCAATGATCTGGCGGCCCAGCTGGCCGCCGCGAAGGCCTGTGAGGAGGAGCTTGTTTCTTACAGGCTCTACAAGGGGCCCGGGGTTGACCCGGCGCCTGTGACGGTGATGGTCAACGGCGAGACCATCCGCCTCCAGCGGGGGGCGACCGTCAAGATCAAGCGCAAGTTCGCACGCGTGCTCGACTTCTCCCAGGAGCAGGGAGAGTACGTCATGGACTTGAAGGAGGCCGCGCGGGCAGAGTTCGACGCCGCGCAGAGCGCCGGCCTGCTGTAGTATTTTTTCGCAAGACATACCTTATATAATACGCTTTTTATCCGCGGTTCCCATGGCAGCCGCGACACGGCGCGGCGGAGTGTTTGGATGGCTTCCCACATCCATTCCCTCCGCCGCGCCTCACTCCATTTCAGGGGGGCGATTATCATGGCGGTGAGAGAGGTCCACGCCCAAGTCACCGGGGAGTTTGTCGACTTGTCCAGCAAAAACGCCGGCGTCCAGGGCGAGGGCAATATCACGACGCTGGTGATCGACTGCTCTGCAGAGTGGCAGCAGCTGTCCAAAAGACTTATCTGGCGCGACGCGCAGGGCGGCAACCCCGTGGCGATCCTGCTGTACGATTCTGTAGTTGACATTCTGAGCGGCAAAGATCCGCTGCACTTTGAGACGCCGATCCCGCGTGAACCGCTGATCCTTCCGGGGTGGTGTGAGTTTACGCTTGAGGGATACCGAGGCAGTGATCCGGCTGCCATCGCGTACACGATCCGCGCGCCGCTGGAAGTCAAGGTGTCTGATACGTTTTACAAGCCTGCAGAGCCTACGCCCACACAGGCCCAGCAATTGCAGTCGATGATGGAGGACGTCATCGATCAGACTGCGGAGAAGGTCCAGGAGGCCATGGACGCGCTGGCCGCGGCCGAGGAGGCCATCAAGGTGTGGGCGCCTTGGGATCCTGTCACGGTGTGGCTGCCCCTGCAAAAGGTCAGCTGGCAGGGCTCTTCCTACATCTGCATCCAGCCCAATGCGGGGGTCGATCCCTACATCGACACGCAGGGCGGCGGCGGGGTCATCGGCAACTACTGGCTCCTCATCGCCAAAAAGGGCGACAAGGGCGACCAGGGGATCCAGGGGCCGCAGGGCGAGCAGGGTATCCAGGGCATTCAAGGTCCCCAGGGCCTCACAGGGGCCACGGGCAGTCAGGGCCCGCAAGGCCCGCAAGGTCCCGATGGTCCCGAGGGGCCAAAGGGCGATTCCGGACTGGCCTTCGCGGCCAACGGAATCGTGGCCTTCACGATCGATAAGGAGGGGTACCTCTGGTGCCACTACGCCGGCTCCGAGGAACCCGGATATGAGATCAACGAGGACGATGGTCACCTGTATCTGACCATCGAAGTCGAGGACGGGGGTGGAACGTAATGCCGACATGGGATTTGGGCAAGGTCGTCGGTCCGGCGGGTCCGCAAGGGCTCCAGGGGCCGCAGGGACTCCAGGGGATCCAGGGCACTGCCGGCGCGCCCGGCGCCAAAGGAGACAAGGGCGACACCGGTCCCGAAGGGCCGGAGGGTCCCGAAGGGCCGCAGGGCGCGACCGGACAGACCGGTGCGACGGGCGCCCAAGGCGCGACGGGCGCTCAGGGCGACAAGGGTGACAAGGGCGACAAGGGTGACAAGGGCGACTCTGGCAACGATTTCTTGATCTACGGCGTGTACAGTAGCTATGCTGCCTTTATCACTGACCATCCTACCGGTACTCTCGGCGAGGCGTATCTCGTTGAGGGAGACGTCCAGATCTGGGACGTCGGACTCAACAACTGGGAGAATTCCGGGCCGTTGCAAGGTCCCCCAGGCGCCAAGGGCGATAAGGGGGAAAAAGGCGATAAGGGCGATAAAGGCGACACCGGCGACACCGGCGCGACCGGTGCGGACGGCGCCCAGGGTGCCCAGGGAATCCAGGGCCAGAAGGGCGACAAGGGCGACAAAGGGGACAAAGGCGATGCCGGGTCTCAGGGTATCCAGGGTCCCCAGGGCGTCCAGGGGGCTCAGGGGCCAAAGGGCGATATGGGACAGGTGTCGTGGTTGTTCCAGACGCCGGAAGCCTATCTGGCCGTGGCCGACACCGTTCCGTCTGGCGCGGCGGTCTATATCCTCTCAAACGGCACGCCGACTACTCCGCTGGCGGCCGCCAGTGATCCGGCGGCCATAGCGCTGTCCCAGCAGAATCCGGGGGTGTTAATATATGTTCCGATGTGATGGGAGTGGTGCAGGATGTCACTTGTAAGAGATGGCGGGATCATTCTACCCAAAAATGTGAGCTTTCTGATTCTCAATATGACACGTATAAAGGGGTTGTACCTAAACGGTGTAAAGGTATGTGACGGAAACCCCTACATAAGATGCCTATCATTAAGCTTTCCGTCCACCATCCTCAGCATGCCTAAGAATTCCACGATGAATGTGACGGTATTTTACAACCCGACTAACTGCAGCGACAAGCGCGTCCGCGGGCAAACCGGGAACACCTCTATCGCGCAGGTAATTCAGAGTGGCTACGTCACGTCGCTCGTGATCCGATCCTTGAACGTGACTGGGCAGACGACGCTACAAGTTTTTTCAATAGACGGGCCGTCGTCGCCCACGATACAGGTCAGAGTTTCATAAAGGAGGTGCCCGTTATGGGCGCAATGTATGTAAAGCAACCCAACGGGACACTATTGCCCATCGTCGGCGACGCCAAAGGCGGCGGCGGTGGCGGTGAGGTGCTGATTTATGACGACATGGTTGCAAGTGGCGAGTCCGGATGGTTCTCGATATACCTCTATGATTGCGCACCACCACCTGAAGGGTACGTATATGAAAAGTACGTGTTTGAAATCACACAGCACGGAACAAATTCTTCTTTTTCGCAGCCCCTATACCTAAGAATGAACGAAGATGAGAACTATAGTTATTTCTGGGCCTGGTCCCTCGGGGACAGGTTCCCGGGAACAAATTGGATTGAACTCTGTTATCCGGAAAGCGTTAGCCACTCATTCGGCGTCGTTACGCGCGGGGAATTTGGCTTGCTTGGCTCGGTAAATTCACACATGGCTTTCTGCAACCATGTGTCCACCTATGTTTCAGAAGACTCGCCTCGGAGTGACACGTACTGGGGGTCATATTGCAACTTGCAACAGGTGATCTCCGGGATCGAAACCATCCAGATCATCCCGGATTACGGAAGCTTTATGACGGAAACGTACATAAAAATCTGGGGAATTCTCGCGACAGCGGAGGTGCAATGATGCCGAGTTACAACTTGGGACCGATCATCGGGCCGCCGGGGGCGCAAGGGCCGGCGGGTCCGCAAGGGCCGACAGGCGCAACAGGCGCCACGGGGGCCACAGGGGCAAAGGGTGCGACGGGGGCAACCGGGGCGCAGGGTCCCGCAGGGCCGCAGGGCCCGCAGGGGATTCAGGGGCCCGCTGGGCCGGGCGGCGGCGACATGATGAAGTCCGTGTATGATCCGCAGGGCAAAAACACGGACGTCTTCGCACAGATTGCGTTGAAGGCGGCGCTGGCCGGGTCCGCATTCACCGGCACGGTGTCAGTGGTGTCGCCCACGTCCGGGTCGACCAAGGGCGTCAGGAACATCTACTTCGGTGCAAACGCGCCGTCGTCTTCGCTGGGCGCGAATGGGGATATTTATATCATGATCGGGTAGGGGTGGTGAGACTATGCAGGCTCTCAACAATTTGCCAGTGGGCGCGCGCCTAAAGTTGCGCGAAGACGGCGTGCAAAAGCAGTTCTTTGTCGCCGATAAGTCCGGCATATACGGCGTTACCGCGATTACGATGATGCGCCGTGATATCGCGCGCACTGATGGCATGAACATATACGGGCAATGCGCGTGTTACCACGAGACGCGGATTGATTATTACCTTAAAGATCACTATCCGCAATTGTTGGATGCTGACATTCGCGCCGCGCTGATCACGGTGCAGCCGAACACGTGGGGCAGAATCACGTCCGGGGACTCATACTATTATCAGATGGCACTTGATAAGAAGGTTTACATCCCGTCCGCATACGAGCTTGACGGGACGACGTCTGTGGCCAACCGGACTGACGGCCCTAGGCTTCAGATATTTGCTGGTCCAGCCCTAGATCACTTGTGGGAGCCTGTCCTGGAGTCCACTGGGGAAACTATAGACTGGTGGACGCGTACAGTATACGGCAGTGGGACCGGCTCAAATGGCTGGCAGTTCTTTCGCAAAAGGAAAGAGAATGATTCTAGCGGAAACTACGTGATCAATTCTGCGGACAGTAGCGCAAGACTGCCTGAAAATTTTCGCGGCATCCGCCCCATGTTCAACCTGCCGTACAACCTCCAAGTGTCCGACACAGTTGACTCCGACGGGTGTTACACTTACACGTCTACCGCGCCCACGCCGGGGGCGATTGGGCTGTATGTCAAGCAGTCTGGATCCTGGACACAGGCGTCCGGGATGTATGCAAAACAAAGCGGATCCTGGAATCAGGCATAAGGGGGTATCTGCATGCCCACAATCAACGAAGTCATCGCGCGCGTTGACCGGCTTTCGCCCAACGCGTACCCGGATGAGGATAAGGCCCGTTGGCTAATTCAGCTCGACGGGCAGTTGTGGCGCGAAGTGTTCCTCCGACTCTGCATTCCGGGGAACCCTCCGCGGGAGTATCCGCGTGATGGGGACAAGCCCCTGTTGACGCATTCGCCGTATGACGGCCTGTATGATACCTACCTGCGCGCCCAGATGGAGTCACATCGGGGCGAGACGGCGGAGTATCAAAACACCGCGACGGCGTTCAATGTCGAGTATGACGCGCTGTGCAAGCACCTTCAACGCACGCACATGCCGCGGCGGCCTTCTTTGCGGGGGGTGTGGTGGTGAGACTGCCTCAGATCAAGACGCTCCCGCCCAAGGAAAAGCCGCAGATTATCGCCTTCGGCGGAATCAACTATGGGCAGGGGTATCGCGACGGCGAGTTGGCCGAGTCGCACAACCTGTCTTCGGCGCATTATCCATGCATGTCCCAGCGCGCAGGACGCAAGCGCGAGGGGGCCTTGGAGGGCGTGAGTGCGCTGTATGCGCGCGGAAATCTGTGCTTTGTGAAGGGCACAGAGTTCATTTACGGCGGCATGTCCGTCGGGACTGTGACGCCGGGGGAGAAGCAGTTCGCCACCATCAACACCAAGATTGTGATCTTCCCCGATAAGGTCTACTACGACACTGCGACTGGCGACTTCGGGTCGCTCGGCGCGTCGGCGACGATCTTGGAGGGCTATGCGGAGTTCGCCGATAGTACCCTCACGGACAGCATGTCCGGATACATAGACTTTTCGCAACCCGGTTCTATGGGCCTCCCTTATAACACTGACACAATTATAATGGTGTACGAAACTGCATCAATAGACAAAGATACAGGGAACGTCGTGTTGGGCGGAGGGCATAAAATCCCCGTGCAAAACGTAATGATTGGCGACATTATCAAAAGATCGGATAAATCGTACGGGGTTGTCTTTCAAAAATATGCATATACCCTTCAAGTGCAACTGATTATCACGCGGCATACTGCCGCATACACCGGCAGTGACTTCACAAAGATTTTCGAGGTTGGCAGTGCTGTAGAGATTTCGGGGTGTGAGGCTCTCCCCGACAATAACGGCACTAGAATCATCAAAGAGGTGTCAGCGGGAACGCTGACATTTGCAGAGGGCACATTCACTGAGGGCGTAGAGTCCGGGGCCGTGACGGTGGCCAGGAAGATCCCCGACCTTGACTTCATCTGCGAGGCGGACAATCGCCTCTGGGGATGCGAGGGAAACACCATCTACGCCTCGGCGCTGGGGGATCCGCGGAACTTCTTCGTGTACGACGGGCTGGCGACAGACAGCTACGCCGTGGCGGTGGGGACCGACGGCGATTTCACCGGATGCGCCGCGTTTTCGTCGGCGATTTTGTTCTTTAAGGAAGACTGCCTGCACAAGGTGCTGGGCAATCTGCCGGAGAACTATACTGTGTACACCTACACGATTCCAGGCGTGCAGATGGGCAGTTCAAAGAGTCTGAGTATCATCAATGAGGTGCTGTATTATAAAGGCCGCAAGGGCGTCTATGCCTACACCGGCGGCGCGCCGTCGCTGATCTCTGGCGTGTTCGGCACGCGGGAGTATGGCGGCGCTGTGGCGGGGACAGATGGGCAGCGTTATTACATATCCATGGTGCGCGATGGGCTTTCGCCGGAGCTGTATGTCTTTGACACACTTCGCGGTATGTGGTTGCGAGAAGACGCCACCAGGGCGCTCGATTTCGCGGCGCTGGATGGCGTTCTGTACTATCTCGACTGGGAGACAGGCCGGATTTATCGGACCGGCCAGGACGACTCAGAAGAGGGCCGCATCGAGTGGGGCATGACGTTCTGCCCCTTCACGGAAACCACGCATGGGAGGAAGTCGTATTCGCGCCTGATGTTGCGTGTGGACTTGGATCCGGGGGCGTGGTTCAAGGTCGAGGTTCGCGGCGACAACGAGCCGTTCCGGCAGGTGTTTTTGTCGCACGATGAGCACGCAAAGACCGCCATGGTGCCGATTGTGCCCACGCGGTGCGACCGGTTTGTGGTCCGGATCAGCGGGCTGGGCCGGTGCATGTTGCGCAGTTTCGTCAGAGAGTTCAGAGTCGGGAGTGAGTATTGATGGCGATTCATCTTCCTACACCGCCGCCCAGGACAGAGGGCCTGCCCACGCGGGAGGCTATGGTGGAGATTGATAAGTACATGTACTACCTCTACGAGAGGTTGACGTTTGAGTTGCAGGGCTTGGAGCGGCGCGTGGCGGCGCTCGAAAAGAGGGGGTCTTAAAGATGGCGCTCGACCAGTACGGGTACGAGAAAGATTATCAAAAGCTCATTGATGAGTCCGTGGCGAAGGGCGACTATGCGGCGGCGGGTCAGTATCAAGTCCTCCGCAATGAGAAGATCGACACTGAGGGAATAGACGCACCACACACGACCGATTACATCAAGTATTATACGGATTCCCTGTCGGGGAGCAGCGGACCGATTCAGACGGCAATCGCCGGCGGCGCGACGATGAGCGCCACCAAGCCGGGGTCTGGATCTTCTTCGTCAAGCTCTTCGTCTTCGTCTTCTTCCTCGAAGACGCCAGTGCCGGAGTATTCGTACAATGGCACTGCGCCGAATGCGCCCGATATACCGCAGTATTCGTACGACGGCGTGGCGCCTACTGCGCCCACGATTCCAGAGTTTTCGTATGACGCCGCGCCGGAGTATGTGAGCCAGCGTCAGGCGCAGATTGACGCGCTCACAGAGGCGATCCTTGGCAGAGAGGCTTTCTCGTATAATCACGAGGAAGATCCGCTCTATCAGCAGTACTCAAAGGAGTACACCAATCTGGGCCAGCGCGCCATGCAGGACACGCTTGGGCAGGTTTCGGCCCGGACCGGCGGCCTGGCAAGCTCCTACGCCGGCAGCGCG
The DNA here is from genome assembly GCA_031282535.1 of Oscillospiraceae bacterium. Classification (GTDB taxonomy): domain Bacteria; phylum Bacillota; class Clostridia; order Oscillospirales; family UBA929; genus JAIRTA01. The sequence continues at coordinate 12,325 of JAITDM010000246.1, read as the reverse complement.
GCCCAGCAATCGTACGACAACTATATGAGCCAGTTGGCTGGGAAGATCCCGGAACTCCAGCAGCTGGCATATGGCATGTATATGGACGAGGGGAATACCCAGCGCAACAACGCGCAACTGCTGATGGCCCTCGAAGAGGGGGACTTCGCCAAGTACCAGTCCCTCTTGAACCAGTACAACCAAAACCGCGCGTTTGATTACGGCGTGTTCGCCGACGACTACAGCCGCCAGTTCGGACAGTATCAGAGCGATCTTGGGCAGTACAATCAGGACCGCAGCTTCGACTATGGCGTGTTTGCCGACGACTACGCGCGGCAGTACGGCCAGTATCAAGACCAGCTGGGGCAGTACAACACTGACCGCGCGTTTGATTACGGCGTGTTCTCTGACGATTGGGACCGGAACTTCTCCGTCGACCGCGCGGCGGCGGCGGACAACCAGTGGCAGCAGTCGTTCGACCGCGACGTCTACGAGACCGACCGGGCGTATGACTACACCGTCGGCCGCGACCAGGTGGCCGACAGCCAGTGGAACCAGACGTTTGACTATGGCGTGAGCACCGACGACTACGCCAAGCAGCAGGCGCAGGCTCAGCAGCTGGCCGCCGTTGGCGACTTCTCGGGCTACAGGGCGATGGGCTGGACAGACAGCCAAATCGCCGCCGCGCAGGCGCAGTACGACGAGGACAGGGCGCTGCAAATGGCGCTCGGCCAGAAGTCGCTGTCCAGCGGGTCCGGCGGCGGCACGGGCGCCGGCGGCAGCACAGACTACACGGGCCTGCTTACCGCCATGCGGGGCGCCGGCAGCGATGAGGCGGCCTATGAGATGTTGCTCTCCGCCGGCCTAACCGAGAGCAAGACGGGCCAGGTGTGGAGCATGTTCAAGGGGTCCGCCGCGGGCGCGAATCAGTTCACGAATGATGCCAACTACAAAACCGTCCTGTCACACGCGCAGGATATGGTGAAGTCCGGCAAGAGCGACATAGATGTGTTCAAGTATGTCGCGACCACGGATCTCGCGCAAGACCAGGCGGATTATCTCTACAATACGGCCCTTGGCCTCTCCGACCCAACTCCGAAGACATACTCAGAGTACGTTGCCTTGACGGGGAACAGCGGCATCATGACGGAGAGCGAGTTCAACGCGCGCAAAAAGGCCGCGGCGGCCGACGTGAAGAACTACGCGAACTATCAGCAGTACTTGTCCGCCAAGTACAGCGCGACGGTGGCTGCGGCCGAGAAGACGATCAACATGAGTCCCGTCAACCTCAAGTCGCTCGCGCCGGCGGCGTGGACGGGGTCCACGTCTCTCGTAAAGAAGTAGTCGGGAAGGAGGGGTTCAGATGAGCGCAATGGGCCTATATCGCACAAGGACCAAAGAAAAAGACGAAAAGAAAACCACATCCGCCATGGCGCTCTACCGCGCGCGGATGAACCCCGAAAAGTACGGCGATGAGGCGTCCCGCGACGACGAGTTCAACGCATGGTTGGAGCAGGGGCAAAAGCTGGCGAAACAGCCGGCATCTGAGTCGCAGATCAGCCAGTATCTCGACGCCGGGTCGCGGCTCAGGGATCACTTCATGGCGACAAAAGCCCGCACCGACAAAGTGTACGGTGCGGGCACTACGGATAAGATCATAGACACCATTTTCAAAAATTCGCAGGCGCTGGGCGGCCTGCGGCAGCAGCAGCGCAACCAGCGGGCCGCGCAAAACCAGTTGGCAAAGCCGGAGGCGCAGGAGTATCTTCGCCTGCGCGACTACGACATACCGGCGGGGCGGCGCGTGGAGGCGGACCGGCAGGCCACGCTTGACGCGGCGCGGAAAAACGCCACGCCCACCATCTCGGGCCTGACCGGGATGCCCTCGTCGGGCGCGCAGGCGCAGAGTGCGTCCCAGCGCGTCAAGGCGGCGCAGGATGCCGTTTGGGAGCAGCAGTCCCAGATTAGGAAGGCGGAGGCCGTGCAGGCGCCGTTGCGGTATGAACCCTACAGGAGCGCGCCGGGTTTCGCCGACGCGCCGGAGGCGGAGTTACCTCGGCCGAATGTCTGGGACTACACCAGCGACATCCAGGGCGGACTCGAACGGAAGACCTTAGCGCAGGACTACATCACGCCGGAAGAGCGGCAGATGTACAACTACGTGTACCAGACAAAGGGCCAGGAAGAGGCCGAGAAGTATCTCGACATTCTGCGGGATCAATTTGCGATGCGCAGCGGCGAAAAAAAGGCCGAATGGGCGGGCGACAGCGCGCTCAAGCAACTTTCTGTGGCCGTGGAGGGCGGCCTCGGGACCGCCGGAGCGAACCTTCGTCAGGCACTCACCGGCGAGCAGCTTCCCTTGAGCCGCGCCGCAGCCATGCAGTCCGCCACGCGGGAAAACATCGACGGCGCCATGGGCACGGTCTTCGACATCACGAGCACCGTGGCGAACATGGCCCCTTCCATCGCGGCGGGCGCGCTGTATGGGCCCGGCGTCGGCGCGGGCTTGATGGGCGTGCAGGCGTACGGCGGCGCGTATGGCGAGCAGCTGCGGGAGGGATATAGTCCGGAGCAGGCTCGGATGTACGGCGTACTGGTGGGCGCGTCGGAGGCCGGATTGTCCTACCTGCTCGGCGGCATCGGCAAGGTGGGCGGAATGCTCACGGGCAATATTGCGAAGAACACGATCGCCAAGATTGACAACGCGATTCTTCGCACGGCGCTCACGCTGGGCGTGAAAGGCGCCGGGGAGTTCTCGGAAGAGTACATGCAGGAAATTCTTGATCCTGTGTGGCGCAATCTCGTGCTCGGCGAGAACAACGAATTCAAGATCTTCACCGACGAGGCACTCTACGCTGGCATTCTGGGCGCGGTCACGGCCGGAATGCTGGAGCTGCCCGGCGCGATTCACACAGAGGCGAGCGCGCCTAGGGTCGGCGTGGGGATCCGGGAATCCGGTAAATATGAGGCGCTCATGAGTCGCGCGTTGAGCTTTGACCAGAGCACCGTTGTGTACAATTTTGCAAACAGCCTGCAAAATGCAGAGCCGACGGACGCCCAGATCGGGCGCCTGGCGCAGATGTATAAAGAGTCCGGCGGGGACCTGTCGTTCCTGTATGCGGCGCCTCAGCAGGAGGCGCAGGCTGGTCCGGCACAGGTTGAGCCGGCGCCGGTGGCCCCTGAGCAGTCTTCGATTGTCGCGCAGCTTACAGAGGCCGGGATGCCGGTCTACGAGGCGCGCAGGCAGGCGCAGACCATCGCCACAATCCTGCGCGGGGAAACGCCGTCCGGCAACAAGGCGGCGGAGCTGGCGCGGTCCCCAGAGGCGCTGGCGGTTCTGTCGCGGTACACCGGGCAGGAGATCAACACTGACGCGCCGATTTCACAGGTGCGCGCGTCGGTGCAGGGGTTGGCGAACCCCTCCGCCGCTGCGGCGTCACCTCCCCTCGTAGGGGAGGCGGGGATGGCGCGCGCCGTCCCAACCGTCAAGGATTCCTTGTCGGTTGCAGACCTGCGCACGCCGGATCTGGCGGCCAGCGACACGCAGGCGATGGCGGACATGGCCGACACGCTGGGGCCGGTGGGCGGCCGCACGCTGCAGCGGATGTATAATCCGGACGTGGCGGCGGCGGACTATTATCCGGCGTTTGTGCAGCAGTACGAGGCGGCGCGCAATGGCCGCGAGGCGCCGGCGGATTCGGTGCTGACGCCGCCACAGATCGAGGCGGCGCGGGAAGCTGGCGCGGCTGATGCGGATGTCACGCGTGACGTCCGCGTGACGGAGCGTGACGAGAGCGTGCCGGCGCCCACGGGCAAAGCGGCGGTGTTCGAGGCGGCGCGGGCGCTGGGCGAGGACTCGCGCGGCGCTGTGGCGCTGTACGAGCAGTATGATCCGGCGCAGGATGCCGGCACGTACATAGATGAGATGACGCGGTACTACGAGGCCGGCTTGGCGCGCGCCACGTACGCGCCGGGCACGGACGACATGATCACGGAGGAACAAGCCCTGTCGGCCTACGAGGCCGGATGGGACGATGCAAACAGCATTGAAGGGAGCGAGACAAATGGCGGCGAAGAAGCAAATGCGGGTGGCGCTGGACGGCAAGCACGGAAATCTGGTGTGGCTGCCGGTGGACCAGCTTCCGAAGTATCAACAGGCCAAAGAACAGGGCCTGAGAATGGAGCCCAAAGAGCGCGAGCGGAGGATCTCCGCCGTGCGGTCAAAGCTGCTGGCGTTGTAGCCGAGAGCACCGCCGCGCAGGGCATAAGCGCAGGCACGACGCGCAAGGGCATGTACATCACGCCAGCGAAGCTCTGGAGCGATACCGAGCGCGCAGTGAGCCGCAAGATGGCGAAGCTGGGCGTGCAGGTGATTTACTTCACCGGCGACATGGAGATTCGCGAGAACGGCGTGGTGGGCACGGCGCGCGGCGCGGTGTCTGCCGACGGCAAGCGCATGTGGATCAAGGCCGACCATCCGTTCCTGACGGTGGAACAGATAGCGGCCCATGAAGAGTACCATCTTTTGGCCCGGACAGACAAAAACCTCGTTCAAGAGACTCGGAAGATGCTTCTCACCAAGTTCTCAAACGAGGATTTGAACGCGCTTATTGGCGTGTATATGGACGAATATGGGCTTTTCAACAAGTCCGACGATGAAATTCTGGAAGAGATTCTGGCGGACGCGTACGCCGGGATCGAGGTGAATATCCCCACGTTGCAGTTTTCGGAGGTCGCGCGCGAGCGCGCGGCGCAGGTGGAGAGGGGCGCGGCGGAGCAGTTCTCCTATGAGGGGCGCGATCCAGAGACTGGGCGCGGCATATACCGAAGCAACTTCCCCAAAGGCACTCCAAAATTGGCAAAATCCGAGAAAATCCTGCAATACATCCAAGATGTTTGGTCCCAAAAGCCGATCCGCCTTGTGCTCCACGAAAACGGAGCGGACCGCGTGATCTACGCGCAGTTCGATCCTGCCTATGATCCAAAGGTTGCGAGCGACGCGACAAAATTGATGATTGGAAACCGGCACGGGTCTTACTCTGATCAGCGCGTAACGCTTGATCTGGCAGATGATTATTATCAGATCGCGAGCGAGTCTGTTTACAATTACTCAAAGGGGGAAGAGGGGAAGACCTCAGCGACACACAGGGGCGTTCGGCAGTGGCACTATTTCATCAACGACATCCTGTTTCGGGAATATGAGGGAGATAACACAACCCCATACCGCGTGACGGTCAACGTGAAAGAACGTACGGACGGACACTTTGTGTACAGCTTTTCTGCAGAAAAACAAAAAACGAACGAACACCCCCCCGAAATACAGTCGGGGGTTAGCGGCAAAGCCGCCGATGTTCGTTCTAAGTCCAGAGTACCACAAGAAGAATCATCTGTCAAGGACTTTACAGAAAAAGAGCAATTTTCCCTTGAAGAGCCTGTGGAGTCGACGCGGGACCTCATCGCCGTGCACAACCTGACCCCCACGAATCTGAGGGACGCCCTGGAACTGGGCGGCCTCGCCATGCCCTCCATCGCTGTGACGCGGGCCGAGCTGGGCCAGCCGAACTTCGGGCCGATCTCGTTGATCTTCGGGCGCAACACTGTTGACCCTTCTGCGGACAAGCGCAACAGGCTCTATGGGGGCGACGCATACACGCCCATATTTCCCGAGGTCGGATACAAACTGGACGAAAAGAAAACGCAAGCGCTCTACCGCTGGGGGCGAGACGTCGCGAAGGAACACGGTCTTCCCAGCGAAACCTGGACTTTTCTCTACGACACCAACATTACCGACAGACTGGAGTGGCATGGCGGCGATTTTATCAAGGCGTACCGCGACCACAACGACATGCGCCTTTTGTACGCTGCGGACACGATCCCTGACTTTGATCCGGTTTTGCGCGAAGATGGGAAATATGACCACTATGCCACGCAGGCCGACATAAAATCAAAGATCGAACAGGAAGCATACGAGGCGTGGTTGGCGGAAAAAGCCGACGGCCTTGTGTTAAAGCGCGGCCTTCGGAACAAGAATGATCCTTACACGCCGTCCGGGCGCCGGCGATCCTTCGAGCAGCTTTACAACGACTATACGATAGACAACGCCGTGGCCATGATGGCCCGCGAGAGGCCGGCCGGAACGGGCGGATGGGGCGATGTAGCTTCGTTCGCTGGAGCGGCGGCCAAGACATACAAAAGCATTGAGGACGCCCGCGCTGACAGGGCGCGCCTGCAGAGGCTCTCCGAGTATGGTATGTCGAATATCAGGGATGAATTCGGCAACCGGATCGATGAACTTGCGCGCAAGCTCGTCTCCAACCGTCCGGATCCGAATGATTTTAGAACGATATCCGATGCCGCCGAGGCCATGGCGGAGGCTGTCCAAAAGTCGAAGAGTGTGGCCGGTATCTACAGGTATTTGAAGAAGTGGCCCGACATGTTCACCGTGACGACGGAGACCGCGGAGGAAATCGCCACACTGGCGCGCGAAATCGCGGAGACTCCGCGGGACTACTTCGAGGCGAAACCGGCGCGGGCCGTTCCGTTCTCAGAGGTGCTTGCGGCGGTTATCCCCGACAACATCGACCGCAAGTTGGAAGCGGACCTTGAGGCTGCTGGCATTCCCTTGATCATGTACGCGCATAACTTTGAGGCGGATCGACTGGACGCCATAAACTCCGTGGAGGGAGCGCAGTTCTCCCGTGAAGAGCGGCCCGAAGTGTGGGCGCTGCGCGAGGAGAACGAGTTGCTGGCGGAGAAGGTTGAATACTGGAAGCGCGAGTCGAAGCTCACCGAGCGCGCGGAGCTCCGGCCGGCGGACGTGAGGAAGCTGGCAAATTCGTTGCGGAAAGAGTACGAGAGCACCGCCGCCACGGACGAGCTGTCGGCGGACTTGAAGACGTTGGGCGAGCTCATCGCGAACGACGGCAGTTGGACCGAGATCCGCGAGCGCGCGGACGCCATCGCGTCGACCATCGTGGAAAACGCGTCAGCGCTGCAAGACCCGTCTGGGCAGGAATTCCGTGACGAGATGCGGAAATGGATCCGGAAACTCCGGATCAAAGTCCCGACGGAGTTGCAGGCCGACATTCCGGACTATAAAGATTTCCGCAAGGCCAACTTCGGCCGGTTCGTGCTGGCGCGCGACGGCCAGAGCATTGATTCGGCCTTTGAAGACCTGCGCGGCATGTTTGGGGAGGCGTACTTCCCCAGCAGCATCACGGCAGAGTCGGACCAGTTGCAATATCTGGCCGAGCTGGCCGGGACGCTGCGGCCCGTGCGGGAAAATCCGTACCGCGGCGCGATGCGCGAGACGGTGGGGTTCGTCAGCAACGAGATCATTGACCGGCTGATCGGCGACGAGGTGCGTCAGCTGCCCGCCACGGCCATGGACAAGGCGGAGCAGTCGCGGGCTTCTGCGGTGTTGAGGGAGCGTGACCGCGCGGCTGCGGCGCTGGACCGGGCGGAGCAGTCGCGGGCCAGCGCCGTGCTGAAAGAGCGTGACCGCGCCGCCACGGCGCTGGACAAAGCCGAGCAGTCGCGGGCCAGCGCGGTGCAAAGAGAGCGGCAGAAGACCGATGCGGCCAACGCGCGCACGGCGCGGGTGCGTGCCGAGAAAAATGCCCGGATCAAGGAGATCCGGCAGGCGGCGAAGGAGAAGTTCCAGAGCGCCATGAAACAGGAGCGGCAGCGGCGCATTGACGCCGTGGACCGGCTCAAGAAGAAGTATACGGCAGAGAAGGCCGCCGACCGAGAAGCGCGAACGGCGCAGCGTCTGCGCGGGCAGATCATGCGGCACGCCTCGGCACTGTCGCAGAAACTGCTAAAGCCCTCGGACAAGAAGCACATCCCGCAGGAGCTTCGGACGGCGGTGGCCACACTGATGGGCGCCATAAACCTCGAAAGCGCGGCCCCCAGACGGACAAATCTCCCCAAGTCTGTGGGCGCGAAACAGCTCGGCAGGAAGACCAAGCTGCGGCCACTCAACACCCAGCGCACGGAGGCATTCAACGCCGTGCGACAACAGTACCGCAAGATCGCGTCCGAGGCGCCGGACACGCTCGTGATCGACCCCGACCTGATGGAAAACATCGAGGCCGTGATTGCCATGGGCGACGTCCGGATTGCGGAAATGAACTCTCAGCAGCTGACGACGGTCTGGCAGGCGTTGAAGGCGATTGAGGCGTCTGTCTCAAATGCGAACAAGCTGCTGGCGATGTCGCGCTACGAGAGCGTGGCGGAGGCCGCGAACGAGATCCGCGGCGCGCTGGAAGCGCGGAAGACGAAGCAGGAGCATGGGGGCTGGAAGTACCCTGTGAAGCTGACGCAGGACCTCATGTTCCAGTCACTTAGGCCGGTGGACTTCATGCACCGGCTTGGCGATGGCGGGGACGCGATGTTCCTGGCCATGCGCCGCGCGGAAGACCAGAATATCCGCCTGCTCAGCGAGGCCCAGCAGGCGAACGCGGAGGCATTCAAGGGCGTGAATGTCAGGAAGATCATGGAGGCGGCGCCGAAGACATTCGAAGTCGGCGGCAAGACGCTCCAGCTGACGACGGGGCAGATCATGGATCTGTACCTGCTCATGAAGCGCCCGCAGGCCCAAGGCCATGTTCTGGGCGACGGCATTCGGCCCGCGCCGATTCTCGGCAAGGACGGCAACGTGACCCGCGCTACCGAACCCGTCCACGTGACGGAAGAAGACGTGACGCGGATCGTGAACAGCTTGACCGCCGAACAAAAGATTCTGGCGGACCACATGGGCAAATACGCCTCCACCACGCTGGCGTCGTGGGGCAACAAGGCATCCATGGACGCCTACGGTTACGAGAAGTTCACGGAGGAGAACTACTGGCCCATTAACACCGACCCGAACCGCCGGCGCGGCGGCGTGCCGGGCGAAACTGGAAAGTTGCAGGCGGTCGCGACGAAGAACATGGGCTTTACGAAAGAGACGGTTCCGAAGGCGAAGAACGCCATTGTCCTCGAAGACGCTTTTTCGGTTTTTGCGCAGCACACCGCGCAAATGGCGTGGTATTCGGCGTGGTTGACCACGATTGAAGACACGCAACGCGTTTATAACTATCTGTATAGGGACGAGGAGGGCCAAGTGGTCGGGAGCGTCCGGGAGGACTTGGGGCGCGTGTTCGGCGACCGCGGGAAGGCATATCTCGACCTGCTGATCAAAGACATCGATCAGGGGACTGGCGGCGAGCGCGACGCCACGAGCCTCGGCAAGCTCACGTCCAACTACAAGGCGGCGGCCGTGGGGGCGAACGTTCGCGTGATCCTGCAACAGCCCACGGCGTTCTTCCGGGCCGGCGCGGTGATTGACAACCGGTATTTGCTGGCCGCGCTGCGGCCTGGGCGCCGCAAGGGGACGTGGGATCTGATCAAGAAATATGCGCCGATTGCCACCTGGAAGGACTGGGGCTACTTCGACAGAGACGCCGGGCGCAGCGTCCGGGACGTGCTGCTGAGCACCGACAGCAATCTCGACAAGCTGAAAGAGGCGGCGATGGCGCCGGCGGCGAAAGCCGATAGCATCACGTGGAGCGCGCTGTGGCGGGCCGCGGAGGCTGAGATCCGGCACAAGCGGCGCGACCTCACGCGGCGCAGCGAAGCCTTTTATGAAGCCGTGGCGGAGCGGTTCAACGAGATCATTGACCGCACGCAGGTGGTCGACTCTCTGCTCCAGCGCGACCAGATGCGTCGGAGCACAAACAGCCTAGTGCGCATGGCGACGAGCTTCATGTCCGAGCCGATCACAGCCTACAGCATGCTGGCGCGCGCGCACGACGATCTTGTCATAGGCGCGCCGGGGGCGAAGCGGCAGATGGCGCGGACGATTGTGGGGCTTGTGCTGGCGGGCGTCGCCAACGCGGCGGCGCGCGCGCTGTCGGACGCGGCGCGGGACGACGATAAGAAGCGCGCGTACTGGGAGAAGTGGCTGGCCTCGTTCACGGGCTTCTCCGGGGACGAGCAGGGCGCGATGGACTATCTGGGCGCCGCGCTGTTCGGCAACCTCGGCTCGGAGCTCAATGTGGTGGCGAAGCTGCCGTATTTCAACGATCTCTTTTCGATCTTCCAGGGGTACGACATCGAGCGCATGGACATGTCGGCCATTGCGAGGCTTGTGCAGACCGGCAGCCGCGGCATCGGCGTGATTGGCGGCAGCGGCAAAATGACCTTCGGCGCGTGGCTGGCGGACTTCCTGGCGCAGGCGTCCGGGGTACTGGGCCTGCCGGTGGCAAACATCAAGCGCGACGTCATGAGTGGCGTGAGCACCGGCCTGGCGGCCTCCGACAACTGGGTGGGTATGTACGAGTATGAGAAACTGCTCTACCCGCCCACGGCCGCACCGGGGCGGTACTACGACACCCTGTACGCCGCTTGGCAGACCGACAAGTGGCAGTATGAGCAGATCCGCCGGAACCTCATCCGGGACGGCCTCGAAGACAGCAAGATCGAGTCCGGACTCCGGGCGCGCATCAAGAAGTCGGGCGACTTCGGCGCGGCGTCGGACAAGGCCGAGAGCGGTGTGACGAAGGACCTGCAGGGGCGCGCCGCGTTCAAAAAGCTGCCGGCGCAGCAGAAGGACAAGGCGCTGGAGATGGCGTCGGATTACGCCTACGCCAAGGCGATGGACAAGGCGAACCCGGACTATGAGTTCAAGGGGCAGTATGCTTTCGTAGAAAAGATCGAGGCGGGGCGGCCGGTGGGGATTTCTCCAGCGGAGTACATACTCTACGACCTGGCCTACGACATGGCCACGGCCGACAAGAACGCCGACGGTGAGAGCATTCCGGGCAGCAAGCAGGCCAAAGTCATCGACGCGCTGAATGGCATGTCGTGGCTGACGGACGCTGAAAAGGCGTACCTTTTCGGTACGTCTTACAAAGATAGTCCGAACAATCCGTATTGAGGGGGGTAGATCTACATGATCGACCTGAGCACCATCATCACCTTGGGCAGCGTGGCGGGCGCGATTGTCGCCATGCTGACCCTGACCGCGCGCATGAAGAAGAGCGTGGAGGGCATCGTCCACGCCGAGCTCTACAGCGTGCGGCGCTGGTTGGAGAACCAGCAGAGGGATCTTGACGACGCAAAGGATGAGCTTCATCGCCTGTACAAGGGCGAGAAAATCATCCTGCGCCACCTCGTCAGCGAGGGGGCAAACGGCGAAGTCCGGCAGGCGCTGGACACGCTGGATCAAATGGCCGAGGACCGCGCCCATCGCGGCGTCTCGTATCAGGCGGAGGGGGCAAAGGTATGATTGTTAGAGCGTTCAAACAATGGGAGCTGCGCGAGGCGGCGCCGGTGCTGGGGGTACAGCCGGCAGAGCTGATCTCTGACGCGCGCGGGCGCGTGGGTGCTGATGTGCTGATCAACGCCGGGTTGTTCAACATGGCCTCCGGCGAAACCGCTTGTGCGCTGAAGATCGGCGGCAAGTGGCTCCGGACAGGGCGCGACGTGTGGGGCGTCGCCACGGGCGGCCCGAATGGCCGGAAGGTGTCGATTGAGTATCTGCCCGCGACCGGCGACGTGCCCAACTATGACGGGTTCGTGGGGGGCCTACTGCACCTTGGTCCTGGGTGGCAAGATCAAGATCGACACCAACGACGCGGCGGTGTTGACCGCCAAGCGCGGCCGGACCGCGGTGGGCACGCAGATCGACGGGACCGTTGTTGTGCTGGTCACGCAGGACAATGAGGGCCTGACGGGGCAACAACTGGCGGAACGCATGCTCGGCCAGCAGTGCGTCTATGCCGTCAACCTTGACGGCGGGGGGAGTTCGGGCTACATCGGCCCGGACAAGCCTATTTTATACACGGCCCGGAAGCTCGACAGCTTCCTGGGGCTGTGGTTGACGGAGGGGTCACTTTTGGGCGTAAAGGCTTACAGCAACGCCGCGGACGGCGGCAAGAATCTGAGCGCGCATTTCAAGGTGCGTGAGTTCGCGTGTCACGATGGGTCCGATACTGTGTTGATCGGCGAACAGCTGATTGACGTGCTGGAGAAGATCCGGGCGGGGTGCGGCGGCAAAGCTGTCACCGTCAACAGCGGGTACAGGACGCCGAGTTACAACAGCAAGATCGGCGGCGCGGCGAAGAGCCAGCACATGGAGGGGCGTGCCGCAGATATCGCAATCGCTGGGGTATCTCCGGCCGCCGTCTGTGAGCAGGCCGAAATCGCGCTGGCGGCGCTGCATATCGCCGGTGGTGTCGGTTTGTATGACACCTTCACTCACGTCGACACGCGCGCGCTGCGGGCGCGCTGGCAGCAAGACAAGAGCACCGGACAGCAGCAGGTCCCCACGGCGGGGTATTTGCCTACCATCCGGCGAGGG
>JAITDM010000204.1 GCA_031282535.1 Oscillospiraceae bacterium | reverse complement strand
ACGATGTAGGGCATGTCGATGCCGAAGGTGCTCTCGCCCATGCTGTACACCTCGGCGTACAGCCCGGCCTCCCCGGCGGCGAGCTTCGCCTCCAGCAGTTCCTCGGCAAACTCCTCGGTGGTGCGGTAGGAGTCGTACGCGTTGACGCGCACACTCGTCTGCCCGAGCACCGTGTCGTCGGCGTCCCGGGCGATCAGGTCGAAGTCGCCCGTGTAGTCCAACATGCTGTTGCGGCTCCCGTTAATGTAGGGGTTGCCGAAGAACGTGTCGTTGGCAAACGTCAGCTTCAGCGCCGGGAGGCCGTCGACCTCCGCCGCCGCGGTCACGACGTTGCTGAAGACCGCCCGCGTGCCGACCCGCCAGCCCTGCAGGGTGTCGCCCAGGTACTGGGTCGGGTACAGTTCCGGATCTCGGATGCCCGCCTCGCGGGTCAGCGACCAGGTGACGCCGGCCGCCAGCGCTTCGGCGTCCGTGCCCTCCGGCAGCGGAAGAATGACTTCAAATGTCCTTGCGTCCGTCATGGAAATTCTGTCCATGCCCCCGTCGCCACTCACGTTTGTGAACGTGACCTCGGAGATCGGCAGCGGCGCGACCTCTAGTACGGCGGCCGCCGGCTGGCAGAGCAGCGCCACCAGCGCGAGCACCGTCAGAAGGCCCAGAATGCGTTGACGCGTGTTTTTTGATTGCAGCATCATGATTGGAAACTCCCTTCTTCATTTCTGTTTTCTTTCTTCTCTGTCGCATACTTGGCACGGTGTCCTCCGCCCCGGGCGGCGGACGCCGAAAACCCACCGGGCAGGGCCCGCCCCCGCTGTCTGTCTCTGTCGGGGCGGGCAGGTCACAGGATCTTGCGCAGGAACTGGGCGGTGCGGTCGCGCCGCGGGGTGGTAAAGAACACCTCCGGCACGGCCTCCTCGACGATCTGTCCCTCGTCCATGAAGACGATCCGGCTGCCCACCTCGCGGGCAAAGCCCATCTCGTGGGTGACGATCACCATCGTCATCCCCTCGCGCGCCAGGTCCCGCATCACCTCCAGCACCTCCCCGACCATCTCCGGGTCGAGCGCGGAGGTCGGTTCGTCAAACAACATGACGTCCGGGTTCATGGCCAGCGCGCGGACAATGGCCACCCGCTGCTTCTGCCCGCCCGACAGCATGGCGGGGTATTCCTGCGCCTTTTCGGCGAGTCCCACCCGCACCAGCAGACGCATGGCGTCCTCCTCGGCCTCCACCCGGCTCTTTTTCAGCAGGGCGATCGGCGCGGCGGTCAGATTTTTCAGAATGGTCATGTGGGGGAAGAGGTTGAAATGCTGGAACACCATCCCCATCTTCTGCCGGTGGACGTTGATGTTCACCGACAGATCGGCCAGGTTCACGCCGTTGAAGTAGACCGCGCCGGCGGTCGGATCCTCCAGCATGTTCAGCGTGCGCAGGAAGGTCGACTTCCCCGAGCCGGAGGGGCCGATGATGACGACCACCTCGCCCCTGTGGATGTCGATGTTGATCTGGCTCAGCGCCACCAGATCGCCGAACCGCTTCTCCAGGTCCTCCACCCGGATCAGGATGTTCTCATCCCCGGCGCCGGCCCGGGTGTTCCGGTCGTCAATGGTCACTGGCGCGCAGCCTCCTTTCCAGTCTGGTCACAAGATGGGACAGGAAGACGACCACCGTCAGGTAGATCAGCGCGACCACGATCAACGGCATAAACGCCATATAGGTGATGCTGCGGATGATGTCCCCGCCCTTGGCCAGGTCCTCCAGGGCGATGTAGCCGGACACGGAGGTCTCTTTCAGCAGCACGATGATCTCGTTTCCGAGGGACGGCAGCACATTTTTAAACGCCTGCGGGAGGATGATGCGCACCATGGTCTGCGCGTAGGAGAACCCCAGGCTGCGACCCGCCTCCATCTGGCCCCGTTCGATCGACATGATGCCGGACCGGACGATCTCGGCCACATAGGCGCCGGAATTGATGCCGAACGCAATGACGGCGACCACGACCTTGCTGATGTTCACCGCCCCGAAGACGACGAAGTAAATGATCATGAGCTGCACGACGACCGGGGTCCCACGGATCACCGTCAGGTACAGCTTGGCGATGCCGTTGAGAATGTTCAGCGCCGCGCGCGGCGCCGGCTTCAGCCCGGTCACCTTGTCGTGCGTCGAGCGGACGATGGCGATCAGAAAACCCAGCGCCAGCCCCAGCAGCGCCGCCAGCAGCGTGATGAACAGTGTGAGGCCGAGCCCTCTGGCCAGCAGCGTCCAGCGGTCGTCCACGATGAAGACCCGTTCAAATGAATTCTGCAGTGTGCCCCACGCATTCTGCAGTGTGTCCCAAAACGCTTCCATCCCGTCTCCCCTTTTGCCGGCCGGAAAACAAAAGGGGCATAGACACCGTCGTTACCCTTCAGGTGTTCACGCCCCATTGCGCTGTGTTTGTGATTTCCGCCGGTCTGTCTCCGGGCCTGGCGCGTGCCGAACCCGGGCCTATGTGCCGGCCATTGTTATTTGCTGCGGACAATGACCACCTGGGTCGCCGTGGTGTACGAGGTGCTGAAGTCCACGTTCTGCCGGCGCTCCTCTGTATCTGTGAGGGCGGCGATGCCGACGTCGGCCTTCCCGGTCTGTACCGCCGCGATGACGGAGTCGAAGTTCATGTTTTCGATCTGCAGCGTGAGACCCAGCCTGTCGCAGAGCGCCTGCGCCATGTCCACGTCCAGCCCGACAATCTGATCGCCCTCAAAATACTCATACGGCGGGAACTCCGCGTTTGTGGCCATGGTGAGCGTGCCCGAACGGGTGACGCCCTCCGGAGAGGCGTACGGCGTCTGACCCGCTTTGTCGCCGATGTAGTTGGCCACAATACCGGCCAGCGTGCCGTCGGCGATCAGCTCGGCGAGCGCGCTGTCGATCCGATCTTTCAGCGCCGTGTTGCCCTTCGCCAAGGCGATGGCATATTCTTCCAATTCAAAGGGGTCTTCCAGGATCTTGAGGTCGCTGTTTTGCTGCACATAGACCTTGGCCGGCTCGTTGTCGATCAGCACGCAGTCGATCTTGCCCTGCTTCAGCGCGAGCACGGCGTCGGCGCCCTTGTTGTAACGTTCCACCGTGGCGCCCTCGACGTCGCTGGCGTAGATGTCGCCCGTGGTGCCGAGCTGCACGCCGATGCGCTTGCCCTCCAAGTCGTCGAGGCTGAAGACCGTGTTTGCGGGGACAGAACTCGCGCAGCCGGCAAGCAGCGCCGTCAGCACCACCGCGGCGGCCAGACACGCCAGAATCTTTTTCTCTCTCATCGTTTTCCCCTCATCTCATCGTGATTCGCGGGGCGGTCGTCACATGGTGCCCGGCCCCCGCGTCCGCCGGAATATGGGAATACACCTCTATGCATCTCCCATAAAACACACAAGTCCCGCACATTTGCGGGAAATCGTTTGGATGTTTTGCCTGAGGGCTCTCACTACGTATTTATTAAACCACATTTTTAAGTTTTTCGCAAGGGGGTGATGTGCATTTTTTGTATTTTTATTCATAGTTCATATGCGCCGCCGGTTTGTACGAAACGCGCATAGGCCGCCGGCCGGGGGCGTATAGAATAGGGAGTGCGAAGTGAAAGGGATGATTCTCCATGTATTGGATCGTCAACGGGAAACGCGTCCTCTCTGTGGCCGGCGCCGGCCTGATCCTGCTCACGGCGGCCTTTTGGTCTCTGGCGAGAAGCGGCGCGCGCGTGCCGGCCGCCGCGGCCGGCGACTGGGGGCTGCACTTTCCCAAAGAGGGCCGCCCCCCGACGGGCAACGCGACCGCCGATTTTTTGGCCGAGTACGGCGCCGTTTTTCTGGGCGACACAAAACAGTCCCGGCTCTACCTCACCTTCGACGCGGGCTACGAAAACGGGTACACGGCGTCCATCCTGGACACGCTGAAGAAGCACGGCGTCCCGGCGGCGTTCTTCCTCGTGGGGCACTACGTCGAGTCGGCGCCCGACCTGGCGCGGCGGATGCACGAGGAGGGCCACATCGTCGGCAACCACACCTACCACCACCCAGACATGAGCGCCCTCACCGACAAAGCCGCCTTCGCGGAGGAGCTCACGGCGCTGGAGACGCGCTACCGGGAGGTCACCGGGTACGAGCTCTCCCGCTTCTACCGGCCGCCGCAGGGCAAGTACAGCGAACAGAATCTGGCGCTGGCCCAGGAGTTGGGCTACCGGACCGTCTTTTGGAGCCTCGCCTATGTGGACTGGCGCCAGGACCGACAGCCCACGCGCGAGGAGGCCTTGGGCAAGCTGCTGCCGCGCACGCACGCCGGTGCGCTCATATTGCTGCACACCACCTCAAAAACCAACGCGGAGATCCTCGACGAGCTGCTGACAAAATGGGTGGAGATGGGCTACACCTTCGGCACGCTGGATGAGCTGTGAGCGAACGCCCGCCGCCAAAAAGGGCGCTTTCAAAACGGTCGCAGGCCGTTTTGAAAGCGCCCTTTTGTGCGTTTCCTTACGTCAGAGTGAGTTCAGCCAGACAATCTTCCACAATGTCACGCACCGAAACAGGGGTGACATTGTGGCGCATCAGCCGCGCGAGCAGTTCTTCAATGGTCTCCCGTGAGGTGGTCAGTCCGTGGATCTCTTCCCTGGACAGCGCCTCTCCGGACCGCAACGCGACGCACAACCCGTATTCTTCGCAGAGAACAGAGTCGTCGCCCCTTTTGATCTCGTCAACCACAATGTCATATTGCAATTGACCGTCCAGCGTTCCCGCCTGTATGCGGCAGCTTCCAAATGAAACTTTCATGGCATAAACCTCAAATCTTCCTCCAAGTCTATCCATCCGTCCCTGGGGAAATTCCCGGCGTCCCAGGACTTACGCACCGACCGGGGTTTGCCTATGCCGCAACTCGGTAATGCAACGCCTCCTTTCCAGATGATGATCCCCGCTTATTATATCGGTATCATACCCCCATTAAAACACATCTCCTTCTTTTTTGCTAGTATTTCCATATTATTACATCTCCTTTTATTTTCAAGATATAGTGGTTCTCTCTTTTAAGAACACCACAGTTTTGCCTTCCTTTGTCACAATAGATCGAAAAAGCGGGAAATGATTCCCAAAATCGTCGTTGTGCACAACGGAATTTGTGTCTTCTTTTTGCCTGTTTTTGCCAAATTTTGGCAATTTATGTGCCATATCCGCACCGGCGGCACCACTCAGCGGAACGAAGCGGAAAAATGTCCCAGCCCAAACGTGGTGTTCTTCCCGGTGTGTAAGATCCGGGCCGCGTGAATCCAAGGCACAAAGGGGGTCAGGTCCCCCGCGAGCGCGACGGTTCCGACGAGTCCGCCGATGTCCATCTTGGCGTCCATCCGGCCGGAGTAGCGCGTGAGGTCCCGCCAGCGCAGCGCGTATGTCTCTATGCGCACCGCCTGTGCGGCTTCGCGCAGGCGCGCCGCCTCGTCCGTGTCCGCGCCGTCGCCGTACCGCTCGCAGGCCTGTACGGTCCGCGCGATCAGGCTGCGCAGCAGGGTCGGCGCGTCCACCGTGCGCAGCGGCACCCCGTTTCGGCGGATGCGCAGCGGCGTGTGAAACACCAATTTGCAGCCGACGACGTCCTCCAGACGCAGGACCGGCAGCGGCACCGGCCGGGCGGCGGCGGGGTAAAAGACGCCGTCGGACCAGACAAAGCGCTCGTGTACGCCGTGCCGGACTTCGATGAGCTGAAACGGAACGCGGGCCACGCCGAGCCCCCTGTGCTCGATCGCCCGGAGCGCGTCCACCATGGCGCGCACATGCGCGGCCGCGCCGCCCAGCAGCAGCAAACGGAAGGCGAGTGTCTCCCCCGCCGCATATGCGGTCTTTCCCTCCGGCGGGAGCGTCAGCACATAGGGGTTGGCGGTGTCGAGCCCGCTGCCGTCCACGCGCCGGTTGCGGTAAAAATAGTCATACGCCTGTCTGTCGTGCAGGAGCGCGCGGCCGATCACCCCGCGGAGCGCGGAGCCCAAAAAGGGAGGCAGCGCCGCCTCTCCCAGGGCGCACAGCGTCGCCTCCAGCGGGAGCGTCTGGAGCGAAAACGGCGGACGGCTGTCCATGGCCTCTCCTCCCAAACACAACAGAGACAGTTTATGACAAAACCGGCGCGGACAAAAAGTCGTCCCCTTTTTGCCCTATGGCGGCAAAGAGATCGGCCCATTGGCCGTCCGGGCGGTAGAAGACGGGCGGATACCCCAGCGGCGCGGAGACGGTGTGCTCGCCGCCGGCGTGGACCTGCCCTGTCCACATGTGCAGCCAGTGACCCGCCGGGAGCAGCAGCGTCTGCGACCGCCGGCCCCTTCTCAGCACCGGCGACACCAACATCTCCTCGCCCAGCATGTAGCTGTGGTGGACCCGGCGCAGCCTGTCGTCGTCCGGAAAAACCATCCACATCGGCCGCATCACCGGCAGCCCGGTGTGGGCGTTTTCCCGAATCAGCGCCCGCATGTAGGGCGCGAGCGCCGCGTGTACACGCGTCATCCGGGCAAACACCGACAGCGTCTCCCCGTCCGCATCGAATTCCGTCTGCGCCCCGCCCAGGTCCGCCATGCGCATGACCGGCGTAAACGCCGCGTACTCCGTCCAGCGCAGCAGCAGCTCCTTTGTGCGGCGCGCGGCGAAGGACACGTTGCCCCCCACGTCGGACAGGCTGAGGCCGATCCCGCCGCAGGCCAGCGTGAGGGCGGCGTCCAGCGCCGAGGGGAGACCGTCCTCCGCCCCCCAACCGGTGTTGTGGTCGCCCGTGGACGCCAGCATCGTCTGCCCGCCCATGGCGCCGTATCCGGCGCGGGTAAAGAAGACCGCGTCCGCCGTGCGGCCGGCCTCCCGCACGGCCTCCCGGTTGAGCTTGGCCCACAGCATGGGCCAGCGGTTGTGCATCCGGTTGGAGCTCTCCCGGTTCGCCAGCACGGCCCGGGCCGGGAGAAAATACCCCATGTCGGCCACGTAGCCGCCAAACCCGAACTGTAAGATGTTTCGTTTGATGATCTCCTTGTACCAGGCGCAGGCGTCTGGGTTCGAGAGGTCGAGATGCCCGGCCATAAAACCGCCCATGTCGTTGATGAAATTGCCGCTTTCCGGTTTGCGCACCAAAAAGCCGCCGAGCGACGCCTCGGCGAACAGCCGCCCCTCGATGGCGAGATGGGGGTTTATATAGGCCAGCGTGCGGAGCCCGCGCACACTGAATTCCCCGATCATCTTGTCCAGCTTGGGGTAGAGCTCCCGGTTCCACACCCAGTCGAAAAACACCTGCCGGCGCCGCCCCGTCTCCCGCAGGCCCGACCAGTCGCGGACACAGACCGCCGACACCCGCGCCCCGGCCGCCAGCGCCCGTTCCAGCCGCTCGACCAGCCGCGCCGCGCCGCCCTGCGTCTCGATCCACGCGCCCTCGACGCACCACTGCGGCAGGACGGGCTGGCGCCCCAGCAGCCGGGTGAGCCGCTCCATGAGCGCCGGCACGTCGGCGGCCACACCGATGATCACGGCCGCCGGCAGGTCCCAAAGCTCCACGCGGTGGTGGCGCGGGGACCGGAAATCCAACGCGCCGTAAACCGGGGCGTCGATGTGGACAAAGACGCCGTCCTGCGTCACAAAGGTGGGCTGCGGGTGATAGGTGGCGTGGTGTCCGCTGCCCGGACGAAACGGCAGCCGCGCGCTCTCGCGCCCGATCCTCCGCTCGTGCACCCACAGCGGGAGCCGGTGCCCCCGCAGGTCCAGCAGGCCGTACTGGGCGCCCCCGCCGTAGACACAGTGGCCGGGTGTCGCCGGGAACTGGAGCCACAGCCGGTTGAGCCCGGTGGTGGAGCGCTGCGGGGTCAGCACCAGGTTGCCGTCCGTCTCCGACAGGTGAAAGGTGAGCGACAGGTCCCCGCCCCAAAAGCGGACGGATGAGCGGACGGCGTCGTAGTGCGCGTTTGTCAACATCGTGCGCCGGCTCAGCCGGTCGGAGATACGCCAGTGTCCGCCGTGGGCGTGGAACTCTCCGGCGCCCTGCCCGGCGATGGCAAACGGGCTGTCCGGCGTGTGCGTCAGCACCGGACGGTCCTCCAAATATATGGTCAATGCGTCGTTTTGGGTCTCCACGCGCAACATGAAAAAACTCCTCGCAGAACAGATCCGGCTTCGCGCCCGGCACAGCGCCCCGCGCCGCACGCGGCTCTGTCCGGGGGCTGTCGTCTCATTGTATCACGGATTTTCGGCGCCCACAAGGGAGCGCAAAAATTCCCTTGGCCCGGCGCGTCCCGCGTTCACAGTTTCTTCTAAAACTGTTCAAAAAGACTTCTTTTTTTTGTCATGACACCGTCATAATTCTCCCGTATGATGGAGCCATCAACCGGAAATGCTAATGTTTATGGCGGATCACACGAACGCAAAGGAGCGATGATGACTGTGTACGAACAGAAGAATCCCGACCTCCTGGGCGCGAGCCCGGACGTCACGCCGGCGCCCTTTATGCCGGCACAGCCCCAGCCCATAACGTCCGCGCCGGCGGAAGCGGCGCCGGCAGCGTCCGCGCCGATGGAGGCGCCGGCCGACACCGCACCGGCGGAGACGGCGCCGGTCTTCACACCCACACAGTCCGCGCCGGCGGCCGACGCCCCCGCGGGGCCGTATTATCCCGCCTATACCGCTTACCCCGCGCCGTCCTATCCCCCGTACCCGTATCCGTATGAATATGCCCCCTATCTTTTCGGGTCCGCTCCGGAGAGCTGGCGCGCCGAGGCGCCGCCCGCCTACGCGGGGCACGATGTCTGGGGCCCGGCGGAGACCGCTTCCCAGGCGCCCGCCTTCTATCCGCCGCCCGCCGCCCACGCGGCCGAGGGCAGCGCGTCCAAAGACAGCAAGGCCAAACACGGCAAAGCCAAACCAAAGACCAGCCTCTTTCCGATCGTGGCCCTGTGCCTGATCTTCACGCTGATCGGCGGCGCCGTCGGCGGCACGCTGGGCGTGACACTGCTGCCCCGCCTGCAGCCGATCGAAGCGCTGGTAGACGACGCGGGGACGGCGCCGGCCGCCGCCGCGGACAACGCGGTGGACACGGGGGAGAGTAGCGGCGACAGCGCGCTGCTGCCCGTCGCCACATCCGGCGCCTCGCTGACCACGCGGCAGATCTACGAGAAGTGCAATCCCTCCGTCGTCGCCATCGCCACCGAAACCACCGTGCGCAATGTGTTCGGGCAGGCGGTGACCCAACCGGCGGCCGGCTCGGGATTCATCGTCTCCGCGGACGGCCGCATCGTCACAAACAATCACGTGATTGAAAACGCCAGTTCCGTCAGTGTGACGCTGTCGAGTGGCAAGAGTTACAAGGCCACCGTCGTGGGGCGCGATTCCGAGACGGATCTGGCCGTCCTGAAGATTGACGCCACCGGTCTCACGCCTCTCGTCTGGGGCGATTCCAAGGCGCTGAAGGTGGGCGACCCGGCTATCGCCATCGG
The DNA here is from genome assembly GCA_031282535.1 of Oscillospiraceae bacterium. Lineage (GTDB taxonomy): Bacteria > Bacillota > Clostridia > Oscillospirales > UBA929 > JAIRTA01. The sequence continues at coordinate 5,027 of JAITDM010000204.1, read as the reverse complement.
GAATCCGCTGGGCGAACTGGCCAACACGATGACGAGCGGCATCATCAGCGCGCTGGACCGGGCCATCAACATCGACGGCACCCCGCGGAACATGCTGCAGACCGACGCCGCCATCAGCCCCGGCAATTCCGGCGGGCCGCTGATCAATGAATACGGCCAGGTGGTGGGCATCATCACCGCCAAGAGCACCGGCAGCGGCGTGGAGGGTCTCGGTTTCGCCATTCCGGCGGCCGACGCCCGGCCCATCCTCGACGATCTCTTCAAGAACGGCCGCGTCACGGGCCGTCCCCAACTTGGCGTCAGCGTACAGCAGCTCGACGGCTCGAAGGCGCAGTCCTACCGGGTGAATCCGGGCCTGTATATCATGTCTGTGGAGGCCGGTTCCTGCGCCGACAAAGCCGGGCTGCGCGCCGGCGATCAGATACTGGAATTTGGCGGCGTTGCGGTGAGCACCCCCGACGAGCTCAAGGCGCAGAAGAACAAGTACAAGGCCGGCGCCGCCGTCAAGGTCAAGATCTCCCGCAGCGGCGAGACGCTGACGCTAAACGTCGTCCTCGACGAGCAGACGGACATTCCCAACATCGTGACGGAGACGCAGCCCCAGCTTCCGAGCGGTTTCTTCTGGCCTGAGGAATCAGAGGGCTTCTGAGCGTCCGCCGAAGAGCAACCTTCCACTTGATTCAATTTGATTTCTTTCTTTTCCTTCCTTTCACTCCTTTCACTTACTTTCTCTCTTTTTCCCTCCTCATTCGATTTTCCCTCCTTCTACTTTACTCCACTGACTTCCGCACCCAGGCAAGGCCCTCTTCCCCAACACGGGAGAGGGCTTTGTCGCGCGTAGCGCGACAATTGATTTATGCCACTGACTTCCGCACCCAAACAAAGCCTCTTCCCCAACACGGGAGAGGGCCTTGTCGCGCTGACGAACAATTGACAATTGACAATTGACAATGTACAATTGTCATCAATGATCCCATGCACTTCAAAACGAACCGCAACCCACTATCAACTATCAATTATCAATTATCAACTATCAAATATCCGGGGGTGTCTTGTGGACGGCGAGGCGGAATTGTATATGGGGCTGGCGCTGGCGTTGGCGCGGGAGGCCGCCAGAGCGGATGAGGTTCCGGTCGGGTGCGTCGTCGTGCGGGACGGCGCCGTCGTGGGCCGCGGGCGCAACCGCCGGGAAAGCGCCCGGCACGCGCTCGCGCACGCGGAGCTCATCGCCATCGACGAGGCCTGCCGGACCTTGGGCGGCTGGCGGCTGCCCGGCTGCGACCTGTATGTGACATTGGAACCCTGCCCCATGTGCGCCGGCGCCATCATCAACGCCCGGCTCGCGCGCGTCTTCTTCGGCGCGCGCGACCCCAAGGCCGGCGCCGTCCGCAGCCGGGTCGCCCTCTTTGACCTCGGCTTTAACCACAGACCCGCCGTCTTCGAGGGCCTGCTGGCAGACGAGGCGGGCGCATTGCTGTCCGATTTCTTCCGGCGCAAACGCCGCCCGCCGGAGTAGTCGGCGTTTGTACAAAATTTAATCATAAGATTTAATATTCTTTTAATATTTGTCTCTATTTTTTTTAATACTATCGGGCTATACTGAAAGCACACCGAATGGTTTTTGTGTTTTTTACTTTGTTTTGTTTTTTCATCTTTTCCCCTCCTATTATGAAGCAAAGGAACAGGTTACCCCTGTTCCTTTTGCTGTTTCGAGAGTTTTATGGCGGCGCGCCTTCCTCCGGCGGCGGAGCGGTCCGGCGGCTCAGCAAAAAGCCCTCCAGGATCAGGGCCGCGGCCACGGCGTCGATCTTTTCGCGTCCGCGGCGCCCGGACCGGCCCACCCCGTGCAGGATGCGCTGCGCCTCGGCCGTCGTACGCCGTTCGTCCCACAAAAAGACGGGGAGCGCCGTCTTGGCGCGCAGCGCCTCCGCCAGCCGTTCGCTCTTTTGGGCGCGTTCGCCCCGCGTGCCGTCCATGTTCTTGGGCAGCCCGACGACCAAACACGCCGCGCGCCGCGCGGCCGCCTCCGCGGCGATGATGTCCGCCAGTTTGCCGGCCGAGGTTTCTTTGACCACAAAGGCCTCGCCCACCAGACTGCCCGTGGCGTCCGAGACGGCCAGTCCCGTCCGCACATCCCCATAGTCGACGGCCATGACGCGCATGACGACTCCTCCTCAAAATCTCCTATATACAAAATGGTTCTGCTGAGACTCTAGACAAACCGTCCGATTTACGACATACTTAATAAAGGGCTCAGCCCCGGCTTGGCCCCGTTGGGGCCGCCCGAAGCAGGAAACACATAGGAAGCAGGAGGCACATATGAAAACACTGCGCGGCGCTTTGCCGCTTTTTCTCGTCGGAGCGCTGCTCCTGTCGCTGGCCGCCTGCGGCGCCGAGACGACCCCGGACCCCGCGCCGTCCGCCGCACCGTCCCACACACCCGCGCCGACGCCCACAGCGACACCCACGTCCACTGTAACGCCCTCTCCCACGCCCGACCCGCCGACGCCCTCTCCCACACCGGCGCCCACGCCTTCCAGCGACGCGACGCCCACCCGGCCGGCTTCCACACCGACGCCGACGCCCACACCGGTACCGACACCGGAGGACGATCCCTCCACACCCGATCCGCTCACCGACGCCTGGGACACCCAACCGCTGACCATCAACGGCGTCTCGTACCGCTTCCCGCTGTCGTCGCCAGCTTTGCTGGAAAAAAATGGTTGGCATTTTGCATCGGACAGTCTCGACACGGAGCTGTCGGCTGGCGAGGAACTCTGGATACCGGCCGGCGGCGTGGGGACTCTGATGCTGGGCATACGCAATCTGTCCGAAGAGACACAGGAGGCCCGGGCCTGCGCCGTAACGCGTCTGAACCACAACGTGGGCTATGCCGAGAACGGCACTGTCCTCACCCTGCCGGGCGGGATCTCTCTCGGCGCCTCCCGGGCGGACATCGAAGCGGCCTACGGAATGCCGAACACCGTCAAAGAGACGCCCCTCATCGTCCACCTGACCTACCGCACCGAATCCGTCGCCCTGTCCCTGTCCCTGATCCGGGACGCCGTCGTGGATCTCACCTTCGAGAGCCTGTAAGCGGCCCGGCGTGCCAATTTGCCCCTTGGGGCCAATGTTTTTCTCCATCCCTCTTTACATCGCTCGGGCAGCGTGATATGATAGAGAGCAGCGGTGTTTTGTTATGCGCCCGTGGCTCAATGGATAGAGCATCAGATTCCGGTTCTGAGGGCTGGGGGTTCGAGTCCCTCCGGGCGTGCCAACCATGCGGCTGACGCCGCCGTGAACCATGAGCAGTGAACAGCATCTATGAGGAGCCGCGGCGCCGCATATTTGTGTTGTTCACTGTTCTTCATTTGGACGCCTGCCAAGGGCGCCGCACCCGGCGGACATTTTGAGAGATCCAGAAAAGATCCACGTGAGAAAGAGAGGGGGCCGGTGTATGCACCGGTACGACGAAAGTTTTTCCAAACGGTGCGACCTGCTGGCGCCGCGGGTCGTCGGCGCCCTGCAGAGCCGCCATTTTGAGGCGTACTACTGCCGCACCGGCGCGGAAGCCGCCGCCCTGGCGCTCGGCTTGATCCCCGAGGGCGCGTCGGTCTCGTGGGGCGGGTCTGTGACCCTCCAGGAAATCGGCCTTCTGGACCTTGTCCGCCGCGGACCCTTCCGGCCCCTCGACAGGGACACCGCCCAAACCCCCGGGGAACGCCTCGACCTGATGCGGCAGGCGCTTCTGTGCGACGTCTACCTGACCAGCGTGAACGCCCTGAGCGAGGACGGCCAACTCGTCAACATAGACGGCGTCGGCAACCGGGTGGCGGCCTTCACCTTCGGCCCGCAAAGCGTCGTCGCAGTGGCGGGCATGAACAAGCTGTGCAAAACGCGCCCGGAGGCGGAGATCCGCGCCCGGACATACGCCGCCCCGCTGAACGCCCAGCGCGTCCTCGCCGGCGCCGGCCCGGAGGCCGTGAAAACCCCCTGCCAGCACACCGGCACCTGCGCCGACTGCAAATCCAGCGCCTGCATCTGCTCGTTCCTCATCACAACCCGCATGTGCCGCCCCGCCCAGCGGATCAAAGTCATCCTCGTGGGCGAACCTCTGGGCTATTGACGGCTGCCGGCGGCGCGGCGCCCGCACCTCACAAAAAAGCATTGCTCCACGAGACGGCGTCCAGATACAGCCGCAGCAGCTGTTCCTCCGTGACCTCGAAGCGGCGGCAGCGCTCCACGGCATCTTCCCACTGGCCGTGCTCATAGGCGGCGATGATCCCCAAAATGTCGGCGATGGGCCCGCGGCCCTCGATGAGCACCTCTTCGATCTCGGTCACGCCGGAGAGCTGGGGCAGCACATCCGTCATCGGCATCTCCATGATCACGTCGAGCAGGGAAAACAGGCCGCTCATAAACAGCTGCTCGGCGTCGAGCGAGGGGCAGTGGTGCGCGCCGAACATCTCGAGAAAACGCCCGCGGATCAGCGAGGTGCGGATGATCTCGTCCGACTTGTCGGCCGTGATGCCGATCATGGCGAGCAGGGAGATCCATTTTTTGATCTCACGCAGCCCCAAAATCGCCAGCGCATGGCGGATGCTCTTGACCTCGTGACGCGCGCCGAAGTAGGCGGAGTTCACAAGGCGCAGCAGGCGGTAAGAGAGCACCACATCGCGGCGGATGATGCGGGCCAGGTGCGCAAAATCGACGTCCGTCCGGCTGACCTGCTGGATGAGCTGAATGTAATTGACCGTCAACGGGTCAATTTTTTTATTGGACACAATGACCGGCTTGCTGAAAAAATAGCCCTGAAAATAACTGAACCCCATGTCCAGGGCCTGCTGGAAGATCTCGTGCGTCTCCACCTTCTCCGCCAGCAGCCTGGGGGAGCGCGGCCGCAGCTTACGGACGATCTCCCGGATCTCCTCCGGGTCCGCGTTCAGCCAGTCGATTTTGACGATGTCGGCCCACTGGATCAGGGGTTCGAGCTCCGGCCGGTAGACGAAATCGTCCAGCGCGATGGT
>JAITDM010000173.1 GCA_031282535.1 Oscillospiraceae bacterium | reverse complement strand
TGCGGGAAAATGCATCGTTTTCGCGAATTTTGCTTGCAAGCGGCATGGGGTTGTGATAAAATGCTGTCATTCGTTAAAGACTACACACCGCCCTCTTTCTCCCCATGCACTTGGTCTGCCGGCCGGCGCCGTACATAGACTGTCTTGCGGGGAGGAATGGCACCATGGGCGGACGCCATAAGAAAAGAGGCGACAACGCTGTGGAACTCGCCGGACCCATGCCGGCCGCGCGGCGCGCGGCCCTTTCGGACGAAGCCCGGTTTGCGCTTGACCAGAAGCGGTATCTGCGGCACTTAAAATATATCCTGACGCTGCCGGAAGATCATCCGGATCGCGTCGCCGCCGCAGATGTCGCGCGGGAGAGAATGATTTCGGCGGGCATTCTTGACACCGACGGCCAGCTGACGGAATTCTACAGAGAACAACCCGGTGGAGGGGATGCCCCTTTCCCTGTAGACCGGCCGTGACCGATCCCGGCGGCGCAGTGTCTTTTGCCCGCGCGTCCCGACGGCGGGGCGCTTTTTTATTTTATGTCACTGATTGCTACCCTTGCCGGTAGGGCGGTTTCTCCGAAACCGCCGCGCGGACGGCTCTTCGATCCGTCCCTACCGAAGTTGCGCGGGTTGTATTTGCAAATCTCATCGCTCGTTCGTATAATATGTCTTGCGGGGAGGCGTGGCACATGGACAACTTCTTTTCCGATTCGCCTCTTTGGCACGAGAAAATCGGCGGCATTCACGCGCTCTTGGAGCGTGTGAAAATCAGTTGGGAAGTCATTGGCAAATAGCCGCTCAACACGGCTGCCCCGCTGTCGTCCCGACGGCGGGGCGCTTTTTTTGTTCCCGGGCACACACCCCCCCGCGCAGGCCGGGGGCCCCTCCCTCCGGGCGGACAGGCACCGGCACGGGCGGCGGAATCATAAAATATTACCAAAAGACCAAAAGACTTTTCTTGACTTGCGGCGGCTTCGGGCATATCATAGGAATAGTCTGGCGATCCAGCGTAAGGAGAATGAGACATGTTTGTGTATTCCGACAACGCGGCCACCATGCCGCTGTCCAAAGAGGCCTTCGAGGCAATGCTCCCCTTCCTCCGCGACAACTTCGGCAACGCCTCCTCGGTCTACGGCGTCGCGCGGGAGGCGTCCCGGGCCCTGTACGGCGCGCGGGAGGACGTGGCCCGGGCCCTCGGCGCCAAACCGGAGGAGATCTACTTCACCGGCGGCGGCACCGAGGCCGACAACTGGGCCCTCAAAGGCACGGCCGAGGCGCGCCGCGAACGGGGCCGCCACATCATCACCACCGCCATCGAACACCATGCCGTGCTGCACACGGCGGAGTACCTGGGCAAACAGGGCTATGAGATCACCCTGCTGCCGGTGGACGAACTGGGCCGCGTGACCCCCGAACAGGTGCGCGCCGCGCTCCGCCCGGACACCATCCTCGTCTCCGTCATGACAGCCAACAACGAAATCGGCACGATCGAGCCCATCCGCGAGATCGCCGCCGTCACGCGCGCCCACGGCGCGCTCTTTCACACGGACGCCGTGCAGGCCGTCGGCCACATCCCGATGGACGTGACCGACCTGGGCGTCGATATGCTCTCGCTGGCCGGGCACAAGTTCGGCGGGCCCAAGGGCGTGGGCGTCCTGTACATCCGCAAAGGGGTGCGCATCACGCCGCTGCTGCACGGCGGCGGACATGAGCGGGGCCAGCGCTCGGGCACCGAGAACGTGGCCGGCGCCGTGGGGCTCGCGGCCGCGCTGACACACGCCGTGCAGACCCTGCCGGAGACGGAAGCCCTCGTCACCGCCCGCCGCGCGCGCGTCATCGAGCAGCTCTCCAAGATCCCCTTCTCCCGCCTGACCGGGGACCCCGTCCACCGGCTGCCGGGAAACATATCGTTCGTGTTTGAAGCGGTCGAGGGCGAATCCCTCGTCCTCGGGCTCGACATGGTGGGCGTCTGCGCCTCGTCGGGCTCGGCCTGCTCCTCCGGTTCGCTGGATCCCTCCCACGTGCTGCTCGCCATCGGGCTGCCCCACGAGGTCGCCCACGGCTCGCTGCGCCTCACGATCAGCGAAAACAACACCGAGGAGGAGATCGACTACCTCATCGAGCAGGTCACAAACACCGTGACCCGGAGCCGCCGGATGTCGCCCCTGTGGAACGAAGAGGCCCAATCTCCCACGGAGCGCTTCTGGACCCCGGAAATCCAGAGAGAGGACTGACGTTACCCATGTATTCCGACAAGGTCATGGATCATTTTTCAAACCCCCGCAACGTGGGCGAGCTGACGAACGCCAACGCCGTGGGCAAAGTGGGCAACCCCAAGTGCGGCGACATCATGAAGATGATGATGCGCATCGAAAACGACGTCATCTCGGACGTCAAATTCAAAACCTTCGGCTGCGGCGCCGCCGTGGCCACCTCCAGTATGGCGACGGAACTCGTCAAGGGGCGGACCGTCGCGGAGGCGCTGGCGCTGACCAACAAGGCCGTGGCCGAGGCGCTGGACGGCCTGCCGCCCGTCAAGATGCACTGCAGCGTGCTGGCCGAGGAGG
>JAITDM010000159.1 GCA_031282535.1 Oscillospiraceae bacterium | reverse complement strand
CAGCACGTCAACAAGACCGAGAGCGCCATCCGCATCACCCACCTGCCGACCGGCCTCGTCGTCGAGTGTCAGGACGAACGCAGCCAGTACAAAAACCGCGACAAGGCCATGAAGATCCTCCGCTCCCGGCTGCTCGAACGCAAACAGGCCGAACAGGAGGCGCTCATCGCCTCCGACCGCAAGAGCCAGGTGGGCACGGGGGACCGCTCCGAACGCATCCGCACCTACAACTTCCCCCAGGGGCGCGTCACGGACCACCGCATCGGCCTCACGCTCTATAAAATCGACGCCGTCCTGGCGGGCGACCTGGACGAGATCATGGACGCGCTGATCACCGCCGACCAGGCGGACAGACTGCGCGCGCAGGAGGGAACATGAGCCGGATCCACACCATGCTTCTGACGGCCTCTTCGCCGGACGACATCGCCTCCGCGGGCCGGCTGCTGCGCGCGGGCCGGCTGGTCGCGATGCCCACCGAGACGGTGTACGGCCTCGCGGCCAACGCCCTGGACCCGGCCGCCGTGGCGCGCATCTTCGAGGCCAAGGGCCGGCCGGCCGACAACCCCCTCATCGTGCACATCGCCGAACCCGAGGACCTGACGGCGCTGTGCCAGGAGATCCCGCCGGAAGCGCTGACACTGGCCCAACGCTTCTGGCCGGGTCCGCTCACCCTGGTGCTGCCCCGGCGCGCCGTCGTGCCCGATGCGGTGACGGCCGGGCTGCCCACCGTGGCGGTCCGCCTGCCCGCCCTGCCGGCCGCCCGCGCGGTCATCCGGGCCGCCGGGACGCCGCTGGCCGCTCCCTCCGCCAACCTGGCGGGCCGGCCCAGCCCCACGACGGCGGACCATGTCCGGGCGGACCTCGGGGGGCGGATCGACGCCATATTGGACGGCGGCCCCTGCCAGTGGGGCATCGAATCCACCGTGGTGAGCGTGGCGCACCACCCGCCGAGACTGCTCCGGCCGGGCGGCGTCACGCAGGAGTCGCTCTGCGACGTGATCCCCAATCTGATGGTCGACCCGGCGGTGCAGGGGGCGCTGGCCGACGGCGAAACCCCCAGCGCGCCCGGTATGAAATACCGCCACTACGCCCCCCGCGCGCCGCTCACCATCCTCCGCGGTCCGGCCGGCCGGGCCGCGGCGCATATCCGCCGTCAGTCCGGGCCCGTCGCCGTGCTCTGCTTTGACGAGGAGTGGGACGATTTCGCGGGCCTTCCCCGGGTGAGCTACGGTTCGCGGTCCGACCCGCTCTCGCTGGCCCGTTCGCTCTTCGACGCGCTGCGCCGGCTCGACGCCCTGGGCGCGCGGCAGCTCTTTGCCCGCTGCCCCGAGGGCGGCGGCGTGGAGGCCGCGGTCCAAAACCGCCTGCGCAAGGCCGCCGGTTTTCAAACGCTGGATGTGTAGTCCCTTGTGGCCGCGAAGCGGCGGCTAAAAACCAGAATTTGGCATTTTTGGTGCAGGTGCAGCCCACGTTTGTACCATCCGTTTGGTACCATACTATATAAGGAGGGGCGGCCGCGTATGATTGTCATCGGGCTGACCGGCGGATCCGGCACGGGGAAGACCACGGTGATGGGCGTGTGGGCCGGCCTCGGCGCGTATTGCATCGACGCCGACGAGGTATACCACCGCCTGCTGCAGACGGACACGGCCCTCACGGAGGCCATCCGGCGCGCGTTCCCGGCGGCGTTCCCCGACGGCCGGCTGGACCGCAAGGCGCTGGGACGCATCGTGTTCGCCGACGCGGACCGGCGGCGGACCCTGGAGACGCTCACCCACGGCGCCGTCATCCGCGAGATCGAACGGCTGCTGGCGGCCGCGCGGCGCGACGGGCGCCGGGTGGCCGCCGTGGACGCCGTGGCGCTGCTGGACGGGCCGCTGGCCGCGCGCTGCGCGGCGCTCGTGTGCGTGCTGGCGCCGCTTGAGGCCCGGCTGGCGCGCATCGTCGCGCGGGACGGCGTGGACGTCGCCTACGCGCGGGCCCGCGCGGCCGCCGGGCGGCGCGACGAGGACTACCGCGCCCGCTGCGGCTTTGTGCTCGAAAACAACGCGGACCCGGCCGCTCTCGCCCGCGCCGCCGAGGTCCTCTACCGCCGGCTCACCGAACATGCAGAGCACTGACACTGCGTGCAATTTTGCGAAAAGAGGTCGGAGTATGTCTGAGACAAGCAAGAGCCCGCGCCGCGAGGCGCTGTTTTACCAGCCGAAGAACGGTTTCGACACATTGGAGGACGGCCACTGGGACCGCGTGCAGGCGCTGGGAGAGGACTACAAACAATTTCTGACGGTGGGCAAAACCGAGCGGCTGTCGGCCGCGGAGGCGGTGCGCCGCGCCGAAGCGCGGGGCTTTTCCGCCTACCGGCGGGGGCTCGCCGTGCGCCCCGGCGACAGGCTCTACCAGGTCAACCGGGACAAGGCTGTCACGCTGATCGTCGCGGGCCGGCGCGGGTTGGACGAGGGCGTGCGCCTCGTGGCCGCGCACATCGACGCGCCGCGGCTGGATGTGAAGCCCCGCCCTCTCTACGAGGACAACGAGACGGCCCTGCTGAAGACCCACTACTACGGCGGCATCAAGAAGTACCAGTGGGTGGCGCTGCCGCTGGAACTGCACGGCGTCGTCGTCAGAACGGACGGCGCCGTGGTGCCGGTGTCCATCGGCGCCGCGCCGGACGACCCGGTCTTCACGATCACCGATCTGTTGCCCCACCTGGCCGGGGATCAGATGAAAAAGAACCTCCGGGAGGCCATCACCGGGGAGGATCTCAACGTACTCGTCGGCACCCGCCCGGACGCCGAGACCGGGGAGGGGCGCGTCAAACTCGCGGTGCTGGATCTGCTCCACCGCCGGTACGGCGTCACGGAGGCGGATTTCCTCTCCGCGGAGCTCTCCCTCGTACCCGCGCTGCCCGCCCGCGACGTGGGGCTGGACGCCTCGCTGATCGGCGGGTACGGGCACGACGACCGCGTGTGCGGTTTTGTCGCGCTGCGCGCGCTGCTGGACCTCGAGGGCACCCCGGAACACACGGCGGTCTGTCTGCTGGCCGACAAGGAGGAGATCGGCTCGGAGGGCGTGACCGGGATGCGCAGCGCCGCCTTCGACACCCTGATGACCGATCTGTGCACCGGGCAGGGCGTGCCGCTCGGGGCGTGCTTCGCGTCCTCGTTCTGCCTGTCGGCCGACGTCTGCAACGCGTTTGACCCCAACTACCCGGAGGTGTCGGACAAGGTCAACGCCCACCGGCTGAACTACGGGCTCGGTCTCATGAAGTACACGGGCGTGCGCGGCAAAGCCGGGTCCTCCGACGCCTCGGCGGAGACCGTCGGCCGGCTGCGCGGCCTGCTGGAGCGCGACGGCATCCGCTACCAGTTCGGCGAGCTGGGCAAGGTGGACCAGGGCGGCGGCGGCACGGTGGCCGTCTACATGGCGCAGCGCAACATCGAGGTTGTGGACGCCGGCGTGCCGGTGCTCTCGATGCACAGTCCATTCGAGATCATCTCCAAACTGGACCTCTTCGAAACCTACCGCGCCGCTTTGGCGGTGTATTCCAATTCATAATTCATAATTTGCAATGAAGAGTTTGCAATTATTTCCATTTTTATTCTGCATAGCAAAGAGGGGCCGGCGTACCGGTCCCTCTTTGCTATGTGTTGGGAATTGGAGAAAAGCTTGTTTAGCCGATGTGGGCGCTGAGGCGGGCCAGGAGGGCGGCGGCTTCGGCGCGGGTGGCGGTGCGCTGCGGGGTAAAGCGGCCCTCGCCGGTCCCCCGGATGAGCCCCGCCGCCGTGAGGGCCTGCACCCCTTCCCGCGCCCATGCGCCGATGTCCGCGGCGTCTGCAAACGTCTCCGCGGTCCCGGAGGGGAGCTCGACGTCCGCGAAGCGGGCGTAGCGGTACAGGATCGTCGCCATCTCCTGGCGCGTGATCGCGCGGTCGGGCGCGAAGCGGCCCTCCGCCACCCCGTCGACGATCCCTTTGTCGCGGGCCCACGCCACATAGGGCGCGTACCACTGGTCCGCCGCGACGTCGTCGAACGGGCTGCCCGTGTAGGCCGCCTGGTCCGCGCCCGCGAGCCGGCCGAGCACCGTCACAAACATCGCGCGGGTCATCGGGCGGTCGGGCGCGAAGGTGTCCGCGCCGACGCCGTAAAACAGCGATTTTTCCACCGCGTACCGGATGTACTCGTAGGCCCAGTGTTCCTCGACATCTGTGAACGCGTCCACGGGGGAGGGCACGGCCGTGTATCCCTCGGCGAGCGCGTAGAGGCCGAGGCGCGTGAGCGGCGCCATGTAGACGCCGTCCAGGGCGATGCCCCGGACCAGCGTGGCGGCGCCGTCGTCGTTGATGCGGTAGAGCGCGGCCCGGCGCCCGTCAAAGCCCTCCGGGAGCGGGATGTACACGGAAACCGCACCCTCCGGCTGCACCTCGGCGCCGTCGGCGCGCACGGCGAGATCGTAGAGGACAAAGCGCGCCGCTGTGTCGGCGAGCGCGGTCTCCGCCCGCGTGTAACCGGCGCCGGATGTGACCGCCGTGACGCTGAGCGCGGCCTGTGCCGGCAGCACGCCCGCCGCCGCTTTCAGCCGGATCCCCGTCGCCGCGTCGGTCAGGCCGACGGCGTCGGCGGCGGGCGCCGCGAGCGGCGTCTCGGGCGTCAGCGCGGTCTCGCCGCCTGTGCTCCGGGCCAGCGTGCTCCAGTCGATCCGCAGCCGGGCGTACATCCAGCCGTCCGTCGTCACCTCGTCCATCGGGGTGTAGGGCACCTTCAGCCGGACGGGGACATAGGCGTCCGTCGTATTTTTCAGGTCGATCTCAAAGACGCTGAGATAGGTGATCTCGTGGGCCACGCCGTCGAACTTCGTGGTCGTCGTGTGGCGGCCGGTTTCGATCGCGCGCGCGTCGCGCCAGCCGCCGCCGATGTCGTACTGCACCTGTGTGAGGGCGGAACTGTAGCCGCTGTTGTTGACCGGGCCCGTGACCGCCTGGAGCCGGTAGGCGCCGCCCGACACGGTCAGGAGGCCCTGCCCCGTGAACGCGTCGTTTCCCATCGACGCCTGCGCGGCCTGCTGGTGCCAAAGGGCCACCGACACGCGGTAGGTTCCGTCCGCGGGCGCCGTCGGCGTCTTACCGCCGCCCGTGGATGTGTCGCCCGAACCCGGCGTGCCGCCCGTTTCGCCGTCGTCCGGGGGCTCGCTGTCCGGGGGTTCCGGGGTCCCGCCGCCGAGGGCGACGGGCTGCAGCGTGCCGAGGTCGAGCGCGAAGCGCGCCGTCTGCGGATTCGGCATCTCCCCCACCGTCACGCGCAGCCACACGGTCCCGGCCGGCGCGCCGAGCGGGAGCGCGTAGGCGCCTGTTTCGTCTGCGGTCAGTGTTTCATAGTCGCCGTCGTCCGCGGCGCGGTATTCCAGCTTTGCGAGCGGGGCGCCGAACACCAGCGAGGCCGTGACCGCGCCGTCCGTCGCCGTCACCGGGACGGCTTCGCGGTTTGCGAGCTGCGTCTCCATCATCGAGGGTTCGTCGCTGTCGGCGCGCAGGAGGCGGGCGGCGGCCGTGTAGGCCCCGTCCGGCAGGGCGGCCGGGCTCGCCTCGTCCCAATCGAGGACGAGCTTGGCGGCCTGGCGGCTCTCGCCCATTGCGTCCACGTCCACGCGGACATAGAAGTACGGCTCGCCGGCGGCGTCGCGCGTGAAGGCGAACACCCGGGGATACTCCGCCGTCTGGCCGTCCAGGCCCTCGTCCTCGGTTTTTTGCACGACGGCGGCCTTGTACTCATCCTTCTCGTAATCCGCGGGCGCCCCCGTGGGCGGTTCGGTGCCGGGGATGTTCCAGAGCGTCAGCAGGTGGCCGCGGAGGCCGCTCTCGGTCACGCGGGCCTTGAACGTCAGCAGATAGGTGGCGCGCCCGCCGGCGACGATCACCGCCGCCGGGCCGTCCACGGCCTCGGCCGCCATCGAGGGCTGGTTCAGGAAGGCGTTTTGAATCGTATAGGGCACCTCATAGACGCCGTCGGCCAGGGTCTCCGGCGTATCCGGGGGATCCGGCGTGTCCGGGGGCTCCGGCGTATCCGGGGGATCCGGCGTGTCCGGGGGGTCAGGCGTATCCGGGGGTTCCGGCGGCTCCGCTGCCGGGCGCAGGGCGGCGCGGGCCGCGTCCAGCGCGGCGGCGCGGGCATCCGCCATGGTCTGCGTCACGCCGGGCTGGGTCCCCAGCGCCTCGGCCGCCGCGATGCCCGCGTCCAGCGCGGCGTAGGAGGCCGCGGTATAGTCGGCGGCGCGCACGCCGCGGGCCGCGTCCAGCGCGGCTTCCAGCGCCGTCATATCGAGCGCTTCGCCCAGGGCGAATCCGCTCCAGTCGATCCGCAGGCGCGCGGGCTGGTTCGCGAAGTCGCCCATGACCGGGACCGTCACATAGACGTATGTATATTCTTCTCCGGGCACGACCTCCAGGCTGATCTCCTTAGGGTACCAGATGCCTTTGTCCGGGTCGTCCTTTTTGGTTGGGCCGAAGTCGTCCGTCACGCCCTCGTACACCGCGTGCACGGTGGCGGGGACGAGTGTGGACCGGTCGACGTCGAGGTTGCCTTCGGCGTTGATATACCGCTCCGCGAACCGGGCGATCTCCGCCAGGTATCCGCTTGTGCCGGCGAACGCCATCGGTCCGAAGAACAGGTGCACATAGGCTTTGCCGTTTTCGACCACCAGGCGGGACGCCCCGTGGTCGATGGCGGGGTTCCCCATGGACGCCTGGTTCATGTTATAGTTCCAGAGCGCCGTTCTGTCCTTGAGGCTGTAGTCGCCGTCCGCGAACGCGACGGCCAGGTCGTCCGTCGCCGCCAGCGCGGCCCGCGCGGCCGCGAGCGCCGCGATCTGCGCCTCGGTCTCCGCCTCGGTCAAGTCCCCGGCCTCGGCGGCGGCCTCCGCCGCCGTCACGGCCTTTTCCAGCGCCCGGTACGACGTTTCGATGTACCCGTCGCCGCCCGTCAGCAGCACCCGGGCCGCCTCGATCGCGTCGTCCAGCGTCTCTTCCGCCGGCGGCGGTTCCGGCGTGAGGGCCGCCTGCGCGACGGCTTCCGCCAGCGCGTCGGCGGCGGCTTTGAAGTCCGCGGACGCGGGTGCGGCCGCGTCGTAGACCGCCCAGGCCGCCGCCATGGCTTCACCGAGCGCGGCCTTGGCGGCGCCGGTCAGCGCGGGGTCCCGCAGCAGGCGGTTGGCCCGGTCGAGCTGCGCGCGGACGACGGTTCTGTCGTATCCGGCCAGCGGGTTGTCCCCCTCGACCCGCTGCACGTCATGGATCATCCACAGCGCCTCGGCGGAGATCCGGGTCCCGTCGCCGATCGAACCGGACATCCCATCCATCATCGGGATGTTCAGGGCGACGCGGTAGTAGCCGTTTTCCGTCGTATCCCCCAGGGGCACCGCCATCCGTTTGGGGTAGCAGATGTCGTACCGGGATCCCTGTGCAATGAGGTCGGTTTTCAGGCTGCCCGTCTCGGTCGCGTGGTACGCGAGGTATTCCGCCTCCGCCCGCGTCCCGTCCGCGTTGTAATAAAACATCCGGCGCAGCCACCCAGTCAGGTTCATGATGGGGATGGACTGCAGCGCGAGATAGAGCGTTTTTCGGCCGCCCTCCACCTCGATGTAGCCGATGTTGTCCTGAATGACAAAGGCGCTCATCGAGACGTCGTCCTGGCTCGCATTTTTGCTGAACACCCGCGCGCGGTAGAGGCCGTCCTCC
>JAITDM010000108.1 GCA_031282535.1 Oscillospiraceae bacterium | reverse complement strand
CGGCGCCACCGTGAAGGTCTCATAGCCGGGCGTCAGCGGCCGCACACCCGCGGCGTACCCGCTGAGCATTGTAAGCGGGCCGCCCGTCCACGCATGGTTCTGCGTGCCGCTGTTCGGGTCCCAGAACTCCCACAGCGTGGAGTAGTGGCTTGCCACCATCTCCGCGTAGCGGCTCTTCATCCGCTCCAGCGCACTGTCCTCATATCCCATCAGGTACAGCGCCTCCAGCACGTATTTCTCCATGTATGGGCTCGCGTGCCGCGTGGTCATCAGGACATTGCGCAGCGCCGGATATCGATCCGCCGACGCCAGTCCGGCGTACACCGCCAGCGCGTTGCCCCGGTCGTCCGTCACCCCCACGCCGGGTGTGCGGTAAAACCCGCCGTCGTTCCAGAACACCGCGTCGAAGTGTTCCTCGATCGAGCGCTTCCGCGCCTGCAATGCCTGCACCGTCGCGTCGGTCTCCATGTCGGTGCCGAGTCTCTCCGCCATTTTCAGCGTGCGGTCGAGCGCCACATAGTACCAGGCGTTTGTGATCAGCTTCTGGTCGGAGTAGCTGCCCCAGTCGCTCCAGTCCCAGCTGCCGCCCCGGTGCTGAACCACACCGTCCGCGCCCATGTTGAATTTCGTCAGCAGGTAGGTGTGCGCCGCGGGGTACGCCCGCGCGAAATGGCTGTCGTCGCCCGTATATTCATAGTATAGATAGAAGCTCATGATGCCGGCCATGGACTGCGCCGGCAATTCAAACCAGCTCGTATTGATCGGCGCCACCGTGGGGATCACGCCGTCGCGCACATAGCCGAGTACATTCCCAATGCCCTTCTTCACCAGCAGGGCCGCGTCGGGGGACAGTGAGTAAAACGCCATCTGCATCTCATTCACCGCATCGCCCCACCATTGGGCCCGCTCGCGGTCCGGGCAGTCCATGAAGCCGTCGCGCATCGTCACGTACAAGGTGTCCCGCGCTTTGCGCCACAGGATGTTCAGGAATTCGTCGTCCGACGTAAAGGACCCGTCGAAGGTGGCCGCATATCCGGAGCGCCGGTAGCCCAGCGCCTCCACCTCGACGTCCGCCGGCATCTCGAAGATCAATTGGTCGCCGTTCATCCACCCGAGGGATTCGTAAGTCTGCGGCCCCGCCTTGGTGATGTACTCCGCCATGACACAGCCCACGTTCAATTTGTCCGTGTACATCCGAACCATCGCACCCTCCTTCGGCGCGTTGATCCGGATATAAGGTGTGAACTGGAAGTTCGTCGGCAGCTTGGCCGTGTACGTCGCGGTGAGCTGTTTGGTCACGGCGATGGCCTCGTCGCTGCCTGTGTACTTCCCCCACACGAAGCGCCCGTCTTCAATGACGCCGCGGTTGAAGTTGTTTTCCCCATCGAAGTGATCTTCATAGTAGACTTCGGACCCGTCGAGGCTCGTGATCTTGAGGAAGTCCACCGACCCCTGCTCCCCGGGGTCCGCACGGAATCCGAAGCCGCCCCGGGTGTTCAGCGCCTGCCCCGTATAGATCAAATTGCCGTCCACATAGCCCTTCACTTCTTTGTTTTCCACCACCAACCGCAGTGTGTACTCGTGGGTAAACATCTCATCGTGCGGCACGCTGTCGATGTTGAATTTGCCCGCCACGCTCCAAGCGCCGTTTGATTTGATGTGCGGCTTCAGCCAGGGCACGCCGTTGTTCACGTCGTTGGCACTCGTACCGAAGATCTGCCACATGTTCAGGTTGTTCGTATTCTGATACCCGAAGATGACGCCGAAGGCGGCCGAGAGGATGCGGAATTTGGCCTCGACGACATAGTCGTCCGCCGGGATCTCACGCAAAGTGGACCCTGCCTGCGCCACCGTCTTTGTGATTTCGGTTTCCTCAAACGCCACATAGTCGCTGTAGGCGAACAGCGGAATCGGTCTGTCCTCCAGCCGGTTCCACGGCGCCGTGCCGGCCGGGCCAAAGGTCACCGCCTGCCCCCACGTTCCGTCGTCGTAGTCCGCCGCCTGCCAGTTTGTGAGTTCTTTCCGCGCGTCAAACAGCAAGCTGCTCTCCGGAATGCGGTAGTTCGGCTGCTGGGATGCAAAGCCATAGGCCTCTGCGCGCCGCGCTTTCCAGCTCTCGTCGGACACCACCCGGACGCCGCCGCCCGCCGCGGAGAAGTACAGGCCTGCCTGCCCGCTGTTGGTGGCCGAATACCAGTCGCCCTGCCCAAAGTGCCAGGCCAGCACCGCGATCGTATTCTCGCCGGCGCGCAGGTACGGGGCGATGTCCACATGGTCCACATAGGTGTCGTTCCAGTTGGGTCCACGCTTCAGTCCGCCTTCGAACACCGCGAGCTCTCCGTTGATATATAACCAATACTTCGCGTCTACGGCGATCTGGGCGTCCACCGGCCCCGTGGGCGCCGCAGCGAGCGTAAAGCGCTTGCGGAAGGCTGTCCACGTGTTCCGATCGTCGGTGGCCCGGTCCCAAATCCACTGCGCCTCGACTGTCTCTTCGATGTGGTAGATCTCAAACTCGGCGAGTTGCATGCGGTACAGCCCCTCGACCAAGTTGAGGCTGGTCCCCGTCATGCGCACATAGCGCGCCGTCTGCTCCGGCAGCCGGAAGCGCTGCGCCTGCGTGCCCGTGAATGGATACTGCGTGTAGTCGCCCACCGACATCCACTGCACGCCGTCCTGCGACACCTCCAGAGAGAAAGCGTTGGGGAACCCGAGACCGCCGGCCTCCGGTCTCGTGTCGTCGTCGCGCGGGAAGATCACAAAGCGGTTGAACGT
The DNA here is from genome assembly GCA_031282535.1 of Oscillospiraceae bacterium. Classification (GTDB taxonomy): domain Bacteria; phylum Bacillota; class Clostridia; order Oscillospirales; family UBA929; genus JAIRTA01. Next base: position 762 of record JAITDM010000108.1, on the reverse strand, counting down.
CACGGCCGCTCCCAGGTCGATCATGACCCACTCCGCGTGGTCGGCGTTCAGGGTGTTGTTTGAGGACCACGTCGTCGCCCCGCCGCCCCGGCGCGCGCCGTCCGTCAATTTGTCCGGCGAGAAGATGCCGCTGGCGGTCACCTGACTGGACGCCGTCACCGGTTTTTGGTAGGCGAGGTTCACATGGTCCCCCTTCTCCAGCGCGGCCACGGCTGTCTCAAGCGCTTCGGCCGCGGCGTTCACCTCGCCCTGGGTCGCCGCCGGCGCCGCCAGGACCTCTTTGCCCGCCGCCAGAGCCCTTTGCAGGGCCGTCAGGCTCTCCGCCGTATAGTCCTCCTCCACCTCCGCCGCTTTTTCCGCCGCGGCGATGGCCGTCTGCAGGGCTGCGCGCGTCACCGGCGCCGTCCAGTCGAAAGTGAAGCGGTACTGCCCTGAACCGACGGAGACGCGTGTCTCGGCCGCGCCGCCCGCGACAGCCGAGATGCCCTCGCCCTGCGCCGCGCCGTCCTCATCCAGCACGCGCAGGCCGTTCTCCCGGACCGTGTCCGGGGCGGCCGGCAGCACGATGGTCGCCGTCGCGTTGGCGGGTACGCGCACTTCCAGCGCATAGGTCTCTCCCGCCACGTACGACCAGCCGGAGAAGATCTCGCCGCGGATCGACTCATACCGCGCGTTCGCGTAGGTGAGCCGGCCGTCCAGTGCGGGGGCGATGATCACATTTTGAAAGCCCGGGGCCTGGGGGTCTGCCCCGATGCCGGCGAT
>JAITDM010000090.1 GCA_031282535.1 Oscillospiraceae bacterium | reverse complement strand
AGACACCGTTGACACCCTCGATTTCATTGCGGTCACATAGATCTTTGTAGGCTTGTTTCTTTTCTGTCTGGTCAGAATTTTTTCGAGTCTTTCCGATTCCTGCAAGCCGTATCTCTTTATCTTTACAGAATTTCATATTGGCTCTTGTATGATAAATCTGATCTGCTAAAATAACCTCAGGATAGCATCCAAAGCGATTGTAGTAATTCAACACAGATTGCTGCAAGGTATTGCATTCGTTGAAGTTTTCCCACGACTGGTGTTCGACAAATACAAACCCATTCGCTTTCGCTAGTGCCAGTTTTTGACCATACTCATATTTCGCCCGGGCTTTGTTGCGCAATATCGCCCTCACAAACGGTTGCCGCAAACTCATAACCTTTCCGCTGCAACGGTTTGTCTTGTTGTCAAACATCCATTTTTGCTGCAAATAAATGCCACATATAACATCAAAATGATCCCACTCCCGATCAGAAAGTGTATCAACTCCACAAATTAATGCGAGCGCCGCGATTTGTTGTATTGCCATTTTCACATAATTCAACTGCGCACTCAAAGCCGCTTGGATTGTCGCCTGGCTTTTCTTCTTCTTCTTGATGAAATTAATGTGTTTCTTGTGAGCACTATGTCTGCTGTACGGTGTTTTGCGACCCTTCTGCTCGCTCGCCTCCCACAATTCGTCAATATACTTCTCCAATGTTTCGCGGCACTCATTCAAAAGTGATACATCATTAGGATGCCGAATATCGGATGGAGCAACGGTCGCATCTAACGTCAGTTTCCCTTTATGCTCCGCTTCTTCTGGCGGAGGCAAGTCATCTGGTGATTGTGTGGAATCGTCATCCGGCCATTTGCCTGTGCAAATATATTCATTCATTTGTGAGATGAACTCCGGTGTAAACCGCTTCCTGAAATGTACCATCATAGATGGATCAAAAAGAGGAGCACTTTGATACTCTTGAAGTCCAAGAAAGTGTTGTAAATAAGGATTTTCGCGGATCTGTTCCACGGTCCCAATATCAGTAAGATTGAGACTTTCTTTGATATATATCGAACCAAAAGCAATGCGTGATGTGATGGCGTTGCGTCCGGTATCTTCACACATGTTTTGGGCATAGTGGTCTTCTATTCTATCCCATGGCATCAGTTCAGAGAGTTTTACCCACTTGTTTTCAGGGTCTATCTGCACGATAAATCGCTTATTGTCTTCCGGAATGCTGAGCTGGTTTCTATCTCGCCTACGAAACATTGTGATACCCCCAAATTGCGCCCTTTTTTGTGTTCCCACCTTTTATTGTATCACAATGTAGCCGAATTTGCAACATTTTTCGCAAATTTCTTTCGATTTTTCGCCCCCTTTTGCTTCGTCAATAACTTTATCCTTTTTCAGCAGCCCCTACGTACGACGCCGATACGGGTGAGTTTGTTTTGGAGGAGGATTAACTATTAATGAGAGACGGTATCACCGCGTTCGTAGGGGCGGATGGCCATCCGCCCGTTTTGGGGAGGATGCGGGACAATGGCCCGACGTGGGGCGATTGCCATCGCCCCCTACGACGGTTTTGTTCTTCGTAGGGGCGGATGGCCATCCGCCCGGTTTGGGGAGGACGCGGGTTCGATGGTGTGCGGCGCCCCCGTCGGTTGCGCCCGCCGGGGGCGCCGCACGCGCAAACACCCCGCTCTATTGTAAATATTTTGTAAACAATCGGTCAAAAAGCCGTGAAAACAACAAACACACCCCTTGACAGCCTGTCTGGGGTGTGTTATAATTTTAGCTCCTGCGTATGAGAAAAACGCACTCTGCTCCGATTGTGATCCTATCATAGCACACCTTGTCACAAAGCACAAGGGTAGGGCAGGCAAAAAAATCAACGCTGCCGCGCGTGTCACAAATGAAGGCGCCGGATGTGCGCGGCGGGGAACGGCGGGACGCCGAGGGCGGCGTCCCCTACGACGCGCGGCGGGGAACGGCGAGGACGCCGAGGGCGAGGACAACGGCGGGACGCCGAGGGCGGCGTCCCCTACTACCGCCCGAACGGGCGGTATACGGGAGGAATGCATATGGTCAAGGACGTGCGCTATGGAAGAACGACCCGCAAAAGTTATGCCAGACTGGACGACGTGCTGGAGATTCCAAATCTGGTCGAGGTGCAGAAAAACTCCTACCAGTGGTTCCTGGACGTAGGGCTGCGTCAGGTGTTCCACGACGTCTCCGCGATCACGGACTACACCGGCAACCTGGAGCTCAGCTTCATCGATTTCGTGCTGGAGGAGACCCTCAAGTATTCGATGGAGGAGTGTAAGGAGCGCGACGCCACCTATGCCGCGCCGCTCAAAGTGCGGGTGCGCCTGCGCAACCGGGAGACCGAGGAGATCAAAGAACAGGAGATCTTCATGGGGGATTTCCCGCTCATGACGGAGGGCGGGACTTTTATCATAAACGGCGCCGAGCGCGTCATCGTCTCGCAGATCGTGCGCAGCCCGGGCATCTACTTCGAGGAGCGCCCCGACAAAGGCATCGAACCGCTCTTCTCCAGCACCGTGATCCCCTACCGGGGCGCCTGGCTCGAATACGAGACGGATATCAACGACATCTTCTATGTGCGCATCGATAAAAACCGGAAGCTGCCGGTCACGTCCCTCATCCGCGCGCTGGGCATCCGGACGGACGCCCAGATCCGGGAGATCTTCGGCGAGGACGAGCGCATCGTGGCCACGCTGGAGAAGGACCCCTCCAAAACCGAGGAGGACGCCCTCATCGAGATCTACCGGCGCCTGCGCCCGGGCGAGCCGCCGACGGTGGACAGCGCCCAGACCCTGCTCCATAACCTCTTCTTCGACACGCGCCGCTATGACCTCAGCAGCGTGGGCCGGTATAAGTTCAACAAAAAGCTCGCCCTGGCGCCCCGGCTGACCTCCCGCCGGCTGGCGCAGCCGGTGACGGATCCGCGCACCGGCGAGATCCTGGCCGAGGCGGGCGAGGTCCTCACCCGGGAGCGCGCCCGCGCGTTGGAGGCGCTGGGCGTGTCCGAGGCGACGCTCGACGTCGGCGGGAAATTTGTCAAAGTGTTTTCAAACGGCATGGTCGACATGAAACCCTTTGTCCCCTTCGACCCGGCGGAGCTGGGCGTGCGCGAGCGCGTGCGCTTCTCCGTGCTGTGCGAGCTGCTCGAGAACTTCGAGGGCGAGGCGCTGCGGGAGGCCGTCACGGACAGGCTGGACGACCTGGTGCCGAAGCACATCCTCGTGGAGGACATTTTGGCCTCCGTCAACTACATGTGCGCGCTGGTGTACGGCATCGGCTACCCGGACGACATCGACCACCTGGGCAACCGCCGGCTGCGCAGCGTGGGCGAACTGCTGCAAAACCAGTTCCGCATCGGCTTTTCGCGGATGGAACGCGTGATCCGCGAGCGCATGACAATCCAGGACCTCGACATCGTGACGCCGCAGTCGCTGATCAACATCCGCCCGGTGACGGCGTCTATCAAGGAGTTCTTCGGCTCGTCGCCGCTCTCCCAGTTCATGGACCAGACAAACCCGCTGGCCGAGCTGACGCACAAGCGCCGCATGTCGGCGCTGGGGCCCGGCGGCCTCTCGCGCGAGCGCGCCAACTTCGAGGTGCGCGACGTGCACTACAGCCACTACGGCCGCATGTGCCCGATCGAGACGCCGGAGGGCCCGAACATCGGTCTCATCTCCTATCTCTCCACCTACGCCCGCATCAACGAGTACGGCTTCATCGAGACGCCCTACCGCCGGATCGACGCGAAGACGCGCAGCCTCACCGACGAGGTGGTGTACATGACGGCCGACGTGGAGGACGAATACATCGTGGCGCAGGCGAACGAGCCCCTCGCGCCGGACGGCACCTTCCGGCATGAGCGCATCACCTGCCGCCACCGCGACGAGATCATCGAGGTCGACAGCCGCCAGGTGGACTTTGTGGACGTGTCCCCGAAGATGATGGTCTCCGTGGCCACGGCCATGATCCCCTTCCTCGAAAACGACGACGCGAACCGCGCGCTCATGGGCTCCAACATGCAGCGGCAGGCGGTGCCCCTGCTGGTGACGGAGGCCCCGATCGTGGCCACCGGCATCGAGTACAAGGCGGCCTGCGACTCGGGCGTCGTCAAGCTGGCCACGGAGGACGGCGTCGTCACGGCGGTGTCCGCCGACAACATCGCGGTGCGCTACGACAGCGGCCGGGTCAAAAATTTCCGGCTCATCAAGTTTTTGCGCTCCAACCAGGGCACCTGCGTCAACCAAAAACCCATCGTGAACATCGGCGACCGGGTGTGCCCGGGCGACGTGCTGGCCGACGGCCCCTCCACAAACCAGGGGGAGATCGCCCTCGGGCGCAATGTGCTGATCGGATTCATGACATGGGAGGGCTACAACTACGAGGACGCGATTTTGATCAACGAGCGGCTCGTGCGCGACGACGTGTTCACGTCGATCCACATCGAGGAGTACGAGACCGAGGCGCGCGACACGAAGCTGGGCTCCGAGGAGATCACCCGCGACATCCCCAATGTGGGCGAGGACGCGCTGAAGGAGCTCGACGAGCGCGGCGTCATCCGCATCGGCGCGGAGGTGCGCGCCGGGGACATTCTGGTGGGCAAGGTGACGCCTAAGGGCGAGACGGAGCTGACCGCCGAGGAGCGGCTGCTGCGCGCGATCTTTGGCGAAAAGGCGCGCGAGGTGCGCGACACCTCCCTGCGGGTGCCCCACGGCGAGAGCGGCATTGTGGTGGACGTCAAAGTGTTCACGCGCGAGGGCGGCGACGAGCTGAACCCCGGCGTCAACATGGCGGTGCGCTGCTACATCGCGCAAAAGCGCAAGATCAGCGTGGGCGACAAAATGGCCGGGCGGCACGGCAACAAGGGCGTCATCTCCCGGATCCTGCCGCAGGAGGACATGCCCTTCCTGCCGGACGGCACGCCGCTCGACATCGTGCTAAACCCCCTCGGCGTCCCGTCGCGCATGAACATCGGGCAGGTGCTGGAAGTGCACCTTGGCTACGCGGCCCGCTCGCTGGGCTGGAAGGTGGCCACCCCCGTGTTCGACGGCGCCGACGAAGTCGACATCGAAAACACGCTGGAGATGGCGGGGCTGCGGCGCGACGGCAAGAGCATTTTGTGCGACGGGCGCACCGGGGAGCAGTTTGACAACCCGGTCACCGTCGGGTACGTATACTTTTTAAAGCTCGCCCACCTGGTGGACGACAAGATCCACGCGCGCTCCACCGGGCCGTACTCGCTGGTCACACAGCAGCCGCTCGGCGGCAAGGCGCAGTTTGGCGGCCAGCGTTTCGGCGAGATGGAGGTGTGGGCCCTCGAAGCCTACGGCGCCGCCTACACCCTGCAGGAGATCCTGACGGTCAAGTCCGACGACATCGTCGGGCGTGTCAAGACGTACGAGGCCATTGTCAAGGGACACAACGTGCCGCAGCCGGGCGTGCCGGAGTCGTTCAAGGTGCTCATCAAGGAGCTCCAGTCGCTGGGGCTGGACGTCCGCGTCCTGGACAAAAACCGGGAGGAGATCGAGCTCAAGGACGAGGACGAGGACGAGACCTTCACGCGGCCGGCGCGCGACGAGGACACGCGCGTGGTCGAACAGGAGCTGGCGTCCCAGGGCTTCGGTGTGGAGGACCCGGACGAACCGGCGGAGCCGGAGGAACCGGAGGAGTACGGCGACTTCATCGAGGAGGAGCGCGAGCCGGAGGCCGCCGAGGAGGATCTGTTTGATCTGGAATGACGGACGACTCCCGTCGCATATATGGGAAAAATTACCACAAAGCATGTTCGGTGATGAGTGGATGCGACGCCAAGGCGGGGCCGACCCCCGCCGGGCGCGCTTTGAGAAAGGATGTCCGCATGAGTTACGCGCCGTTTGAATCCATCAAGATAGGGCTGGCCTCCCCGGAGATGATCCGCACATGGTCCCACGGCGAGGTGAAAAAGCCCGAGACCATCAACTATCGGACGCTGAAGCCGGAGCGCGACGGGCTGTTTTGCGAGCGCATCTTTGGCCCGCAGAAGGACTGGGAATGCTACTGCGGCAAGTACAAAAAGATCCGTTACAAGGGGCGCGTCTGCGACCGCTGCGGCGTCGAGGTCACAAAGGCCAAGGTGCGCCGCGAGCGCATGGGCCACATCGACCTGGCCGCGCCCGTGTCCCACATCTGGTATTTCAAGGGCATCCCCTCCCGCATGGGGCTGGTGCTCGACATGTCGCCGCGCCTGCTCGAGAAGGTGCTCTACTTCGCCGCCTACATCGTGGTGGACCCGGGCGACACGCCGCTGCAAAAGAAGCAGATCCTCACCGAGAAGGAATACCGCGACATGCGGGAAAAATACGAGGACGATTTCCGTGCCGGCATGGGCGCTGAGACGGTGCGCGAGCTGCTGGCCGAGATGGACGTGGACCAGCTCTCCCGCGAGCTGCGCGCCGAGCTGAAGGAGGCGTCCGGCCAGAAGAAGATGCGCATCATCAAGCGGCTGGAGGTCGTCGAGTCCTTCCGGCAGTCCGGCAACCGGCCGGAATGGATGATCATGGACGTCGTGCCGGTCATCCCGCCGGAGATCCGCCCGATGGTGCAGCTCGACGGCGGCCGCTTTGCCACGTCGGACTTAAACGATCTCTACCGCCGCGTGATCAACCGGAACAACCGGCTGAAGCGGCTGCTGCAGCTCGGCGCGCCCGACAGCATCGTGCGCAACGAGAAGCGGATGCTTCAGGAGGCGGTGGACGCGCTGATCGACAACGGCCGCCGCGGCCGCCCGGTCACCGGCCCCAACAACCGCGCGCTCAAGAGCCTGTCCGACATGCTGAAGGGCAAGCAGGGGCGGTTCCGCCAGAACCTGCTCGGCAAGCGCGTCGACTACTCGGGCCGCAGCGTCATCGTGGTCGGGCCGGAGCTGAAGCTCTACCAGTGCGGCCTGCCTAAGGAGATGGCGCTGGAGCTCTTCAAGCCGTTTGTGATGAAAAAACTCGTGGAAGACGGCATGGCCAACAACATCAAGAGCGCGAAAAAGATGGTCGAGCGCAACCGCATCGAGGTTTACGACGCGCTGGAAAACATCATCTCCGAGCACCCGGTGCTCCTAAACCGCGCGCCCACGCTGCACCGCCTCGGCATCCAGGCGTTCGAGCCGGTGCTGGTCGAGGGCCGCGCGCTGAAGCTGCACCCGCTCGTGTGTACGGCGTACAACGCCGACTTCGACGGCGACCAGATGGCCGTCCACGTGCCGCTGTCCGCCGAGGCGCAGGCCGAGGCCCGGTTTTTGATGCTCTCGGCCAACAACCTGCTGCACCCGAAGGACGGCCGGCCGGTCACGGTGCCGACGCAGGACATGGTGCTCGGCTCCTACTACCTGACGATCGAGCGGGACGAGATCGGCGCCGGCAAGGTCTTTTCGAGCACCAACGAGGCGCTGATGGCCTACGAGGCCCGGGAGGTGGGCATCCACGCCCCGGTCCGCGTGCGCGTCACCTGCGAGGTGAACGGCAAGTCGGAAACCCGGCTGATCCACGCCACCGTGGGCCGGATTTTGTTCAACGAGGCGATCCCGCAGGACCTCGGCTTCGTGAACCGGGACGACCCGGACCACGTGTGCGACCTGGAGATCACCTTCCTCACGGGCAAGAAGGAGCTGGGTCTCATCATCGAGCGCAGCATCAAGCGCCACGGCTTTGCCCGCTCCGCGCTGCTGCTGGACGACATCAAAGCCCTGGGCTTCAAATATTCCACGAAGGGCGCCGTCACGATCTCGATCTCCGACATGGTGGTGCCGGGCGAGAAAGCCGCCCTGATCGAGGCCGCCGAAAAGAAGGTCGCGGCCATCGACCGGCAGTACAACCGCGGCTTCATCACAAACGAGGAGCGCTACCGCCTGGTCATCGAGGAGTGGGACGAGACCACGAAGAAGGTCACGGCGGCCATGCAGAACAACCTGGACAGTTTCAACCCGATTTATATGATGGCGCACTCGGGCGCGCGCGGCAGCATGAACCAGATCCGCCAGCTCGCCGGGATGCGCGGCCTCATGGCCAACACGGCCGGCAAGACGATCGAGATTCCGATCAAGGCGAATTTCCGCGAGGGGCTCACGGTGCTGGAGTACTTCATCTCCTCGCGCGGCGCGCGCAAGGGCCTGGCCGACACGGCGCTGCGCACCGCCGACTCCGGGTATCTGACGCGCCGTCTGGTGGATGTGTCGCAGGATGTGATCATCCGCGAGGTGGACTGCGGCGTCAAAGCCGGCATCACGGTGTTTGAGATCGTGTCGGAGGGCTCCGTCATCGAGCCGCTCATCGACCGCCTGACGGGGCGTTTTCTGGCCGAGGATCTGCGCACCGGCGAGGGCCAGATCCTGCTGCCGCGCGACACGCTGCTGGGCGAGGATGAGGCGAAGCAGATCATCGACGCCGGCATCCGGGAGGTCAAGGTGCGCAGTCTCCTGACCTGCCGCGCCCGCCACGGCGTCTGCGCCCGCTGCTACGGGGCGAACCTCGCCACCGGCGAGCAGGTCAACGTGGGCGAGAGCGTGGGCATCATCGCCGCCCAGTCGATCGGCGAGCCGGGCACACAGCTCACGATGCGCACCTTCCACACCGGCGGCGTCGCCGGGGACGACATCACGCAGGGCCTGCCGCGCGTCGAGGAGCTCTTCGAGGCGCGCAAGCCGAAACGCGTGGCCGTGCTCTCCGAGATCGCCGGCACCGTGTCCATCGAGGACACCCGCAAGGGTGCGATCCACCTGGTCACGGTCACGGACAGCGAGGGCAACAGCCACGCCTACCAGATCCCCAGTTCGGCCACGCTCAAGGTGAAGGACGGGCAGGCGATCGAAAAGGGCGCGGAGCTCACGGAGGGCGCGCTGAACCCGCACGACGTGCTGGCCATCTTGGGCGTATCCGCCGTGCACAACTACCTCATCCAAGAGGTGCAGCACGTCTACCGCCAGCAGGGCGTGGACATCAACGACAAACACATCGAGGTCATCGTGCGCCAGATGATGCGCAAGGTCAAGGTGGAGACCGCCGGAGACACCGAACTGCTGATGGGCGCGATGGTGGACATCTTTGAATTTGAGGAGCAAAACGAAAAGGTCGTCAGGCGGATCGCCGCCGGGGAGGCGGACCTGGCCCAGGCCACCTGCTCGCTGCTGCTGCTCGGCATCACCAAGGCGTCCCTCGCGACCGACAGCTTCCTGTCCGCCGCCTCGTTCCAGGAGACGACGCGCGTGCTGACGGAGGCCGCCATCCGGGGCAAGGTCGACAGCCTGCTCGGGCTCAAGGAAAACGTCATCATCGGCAAACTGGTCCCCGCCGGGTCCGGCATGGAGCGCTACCGCGACTTCGAGTCGACGCTCGTGAGGCCCCCCGAGTACGAGGAGGACTACAACGTCGTGGCGGTGTCCGAGTAGGCGCCCGGGCGCCGCAAACCCCGTATGCACGCGATACTTGACGAATGCGTAAAAATATGCTAATATTATTACTTGCGCGACCCGCCGCCTGCGGGCGGGCATTTCGGAGGTGGGGCATCCGTTGTTGGAGGAACTAAAAACCGCGCCGAAAAAGACAGTGGGCCTGAAACAGACGCGCAAAGCGCTGACAGACGGCGCGGCCCGGTCCGTGTTTGTGGCCCGCGACGCCGAGGCGCGCGTCAGGCAGCCGGTGCTCGCCCTGTGTGAGGAGGCGGGGGTGCCCGTTGTTTGGGCGGACACCATGGAGGAACTCGGCCGCGCCTGCGGCATCGAGGTGGGCGCCGCCGTGGCGGCCGTCCTGTGACGGCGCGGCATCCGGCGGAGACGACGAGAGGCGCCCGGCAGAGGCGCTGTGTCTGGTGTTTTGCGGAATATACGACGTATGTTCCTGAAACAATACAAATGGCGGAAGGGCCCCGCGGGGCCCGGACAGAAAGGAGGAACACCCTTGCCGACCTTTAATCAGCTCGTGCACCACGGACGGGAGAAGGTGACGTACAAGTCGACGGCCCCCGCGCTGCAAAAAGGGCTCAACACCCTAAAACGGCGCCAGACCGACATCTCCAGCCCGCAGAAGCGCGGCGTGTGCACCGCGGTGAGAACGGCGACGCCGAAAAAACCGAATTCGGCGCTGCGCAAGATCGCCCGTGTGCGCCTGTCGAACGGCATCGAGGTCACGGCGTATATCCCCGGGGTGGGGCACAACTTGCAGGAGCACAGCGTGGTCATGATCCGCGGCGGCCGCGTGAAGGACATCCCGGGCGTGCGCTACCATCTGATCCGCGGCACGCTGGACACCCAGGGCGTGAACGGACGCCGTCAGGCGCGGTCCAAGTACGGCGCCAAACGTCCGAAGCCCGGCGCGGCCAGCGGCAAGAAGTAATCGAAACAACAGGGACTGTTTTTGTCCCGTTACCCATAGATGCGGCGACGGGGCACAAACGGGAGCGGGCATGCTTTCGAGTACCTATGAAATTCATTGTTGTGAAGGAGGGAAGCTGAGTGCCCAGAAGAGGATTCGTACCCAGGCGGGACGTCCTGCCAGATCCGCTGTACAACTCCAAGCTCGTCACCAAGCTGATCAACGGCATCATGCTGGACGGGAAAAAGGGCGTGGCCCAAAAGGTCGTGTACGGCGCGTTTGACATCATCAAGACCAAAACCGGCAAGGAGCCGCTCGAAGTCTTCACCCAGGCGTTGGAAAACATCATGCCGACGCTGGAGGTCAAGGCCCGCCGCGTGGGCGGCGCCACCTATCAGGTGCCGCTGGAGGTCCGGCCCGAGCGCCGTCAGACCTTGGGGCTGCGCTGGCTCGTGGCCTACGCCCGCAACCGCGGGGAGAAAACCATGCGGGAGCGTTTGGCGGGCGAGCTCATGGACGCCGCCAACAACCTCGGAAACGCCGTCAAGAAGCGCGAGGACACGCACAAGATGGCCGACGCCAACAAGGCGTTCGCCCACTATCGCTGGTGACGAAACGGCCTGCGGGGCCGTCGTTTGCCGGACCAATTTTATCCGCCGTACAGGCGGCCGCGCAATTGACAATGGCCCGCTGTCAATTGTCAATTGAAAGGAGCAATACAATGCCACGCCAGGTACCGCTAGAGCGCACACGAAACATCGGCATCATGGCCCATATCGACGCGGGGAAGACGACCACCACGGAGAGAATTCTGTTCTATACGGGCCGCAATTACAAACTCGGCGAGGTCCATGAGGGCACCGCCACCATGGATTGGATGGAACAGGAGCAGGAACGTGGCATCACGATCACCTCGGCGGCCACGACCTGCCTGTGGAAAGATCATCGGATCAACATCATCGACACCCCCGGCCATGTGGACTTCACCGTCGAGGTGGAGCGCAGTCTCCGCGTCCTCGACGGCGCCGTGTGTGTGTTTTGTGCCAAGGGCGGCGTGGAGCCGCAGTCCGAGACCGTATGGCGGCAGGCCGACCGCTACGGGGTGCCGCGCCTCGCGTACATCAACAAGATGGACATCATGGGCGCCGATTTCCACCGCGCGGTCGAGATGATGCGCGACCGGCTCAAATGCAACGCCATCCCCATCCAGCTCCCGATCGGCGCCGAGGCCGATTTTAAGGGACTCATCGATCTCATCTCCATGCGGGCGTACATCGCCTACGACGAACTGGGCAAGGACATCCGCGAGGAGGAGATCCCGCCGGCGCTGCAGGCGGAGGCGGAGACGCACCGCCTGAAGATGATCGAGGAGGTCGCGGGCTTTGACGACGGCCTCATGGAGCGTTATCTCGAAGGCGACGAGATCACGGCCGGGGAGATCCAAACCGTGATCCGCCGGGCGGTGATCGGCGCCAAGATGGTGCCGGTGCTCTGCGGCACCGCTTACCGCAACAAGGGTGTGCAGAACCTGCTCGACGCCATCGTGGCCTATCTGCCGTCCCCCCTCGACGTCCCCCCCGTGACCGGGATTCAGCCTGACACCGACGAGACGGAGAGCCGCGAGGCCTCCGACGAGGCGCCGTTTTCGGCGCTGGCCTTTAAGATCATGACGGACCCCTTTGTGGGGAAGCTCTGCTTCTTCCGGGTGTATTCCGGCACGGTCACGTCCGGGTCCACGATCATCAACTCCACCAAGGGCACGAGAGAGCGGTTCGGGCGCATCCTGCTGATGCACGCGAACCACCGGGAGGATGTGGAACAGATCTACGCCGGCGACATCGCGGCGGCGGTGGGTCTCAAAAACACGACGACCGGCGACACGCTGTGCGACGACAAACACCGCGTCGTGCTGGAGTCGATGGAATTTCCCGAGCCGGTCATCCGGGTGGCCATCGAGCCGCGCACCAAGGCCGGCCAGGAGAAGATGGGCATCGCGCTCATGAAGCTGGCCGAGGAGGACCCCACGTTCAAGACCTACACCGACGAGGAGACCGGCCAGACGATCATCGCCGGCATGGGCGAACTCCACCTCGAGATCATCGTCGACCGCCTGCTGCGGGAGTTCAAAGTGGAGGCCAACGTGGGCAAGCCCCAGGTGGCCTACAAGGAGACAATCCGCGGGTCGGCCGACGTGGACCACAAGTACGCCCGGCAGTCGGGCGGGCGCGGCCAGTACGGCCACGTCAAGATCAAGGTGGAGCCAAACGAGTCCGGCAAGGGCTACGAGTTTGTCAACAAGATCATCGGCGGCACGATTCCGAAGGAATACATCCCGGCCGTCGACGCGGGCGTCCAGGGCGCGATGCAGTCCGGCGTGCTGGCCGGGTATCCGGTGGTGGACGTGAAGGTCACGCTCTACGACGGATCCTACCACGAGGTGGACTCCTCGGAACTGGCGTTTAAGATCGCCGCGTCCATGGCCTTCAAAGAGGCCTGCCGCAAGGCCGGGCCGGTGCTGCTTGAGCCGATCATGAAGGTCGTGGTCACGGTGGCGGAGGAGTACATGGGCGACGTCATCGGCGATTTGAACGGCCGCCGGGCGCAGATCCAGGGCATGGAGGCGCGCATCGGGGCGCAGCAGATCGAGGCCTTTGTGCCGCTCTCCGAGATGTTCGGCTACGCGACAGACCTGCGTTCGAAGACACAGGGGCGCGGCGTGTACGCGATGGAGCCCAGCCACTATGTCGAGCTGCCGAAGAACATCCAGGAAAAGCTCATGGAATCCCAGCGCCGGGGCTGATCTGCGTCTTTATAATGTGTCTTTATCAAATTGGGGCTTGCAAAAACCGCGCGGCCCCTGTACAATAACTTCGTACCCGTAAAAAGCATGTGAAGGCCGCCGCTTCGCCGCAGGCGGGGCGCGCCGCCCGATTGGAAACCGAACCGAACATCAATGGAAGATAAAAAGGAGGATACCAAGTCATGGGCAAGCAAAAGTTTGAACGCTCCAAGCCGCATGTGAACATCGGCACGATCGGCCACGTCGACCACGGCAAGACCACGCTGACCGCGGCGATCACGAAGGTGCTGGGCTTTGGCGGCAAGGCCGAATTCATGGCGTATGACGCCATCGACAAGGCGCCGGAGGAGAAGGCGCGCGGCATCACCATCAACACCGCGCACGTGGAGTACGAGACAGACAACCGTCACTATGCCCACGTGGACTGCCCGGGTCACGCCGACTATGTCAAGAACATGATCACCGGCGCCGCGCAGATGGACGGCGCGATTCTGGTCGTGTCGGCCGCCGACGGCCCGATGCCCCAGACCC